>JALVZP010000116.1 GCA_027037575.1 Desulfobacterales bacterium
CTTTGAATCCATACATAATCACAATGCATACGCATATATAGAGAAAGATAAGAGAGGAGGTCATAAAAAATGTGCGAATCAAATGTATACATAATAAAAAATGGAAAAGAAGAGCTTTTTATAGAAGATGTGGATCTTATGGAGCAAAAGGGAGATGAGATAAGGGTAGTGAATCTCTTTGGAGAAGAAAAGAGTATAAAGGCAAAGATAAGGAGGCTTTCTCTTGTAGATCACAAGATAATACTTGAACCAATCAAATAATATCTGGTTTAAAAATGATGGGTCCAGCGATGAGACATGTTGATATCTGGAAATGGTTTTATATCTTTATTCTAATCTTGTGTTTAAGCTGTGCTGTTAATCCTGTAACCAAAAAAAGGCAGTTGATGCTTGTTTCAGAAAAAGAGGAATTTGAGATAGGAATGCATGTTGCCAAACAGGTAAAAGAGGAGATGGGGATTTATTTAGAGCTTCCAAAGCTAAGAACACTTGTAAAAAAGGTGGAGGATAATATAGGAAGACACAGCGATAGACCGAACCTCATATATAGGGCAGAGATAGTAGATACACCTGATTTTAATGCATTTGCACTTCCAGGAGGGTTTATATTTGTCCATAGGGGACTTCTTGCAAGGATAAATTCTGTTGATGAACTTGCGGCTGTCCTTGGTCATGAAACTACTCACGTTGCAGCGAGGCATTCTGCTGCTCAGATAACAAAGGAAAAAATACTTAATCTGTTTTTGTTTGGGGCAAATATATTAACAGGAGGAGCAGTGCAAAATTATGGTAGATTCATAAATGTTGGTATTTTTTTGGTATTTAATAAATGGTCAAGGGATCAGGAAAGACAGGCAGATCACTATGGGATTATATATATGACAAGAGCAGGATATAATCCGATAGCATTTTTAAGTGTTTTAAAGCAGATAAAACGCCTTGAGGCAAGAGAACCATCTGCATTTGAAGTATGGTTTATGGATCATCCACCAACAGATGAAAGGATAAAACTTGCAAAAGAAGAGCTAAAGCAGTTAAGGAAGACATGTCCAAAGTGTTTTAAAAGACCCATAAGGAGGAATGAATATATTAAATTATTAGATGGACTTGCTGTTGGAGAGAGGACAAATACTGAGGTTATCTTGAGAGATACATACTATAACAAGGAGTATTCATTTAGCATAAAGATACCATATGGGTGGTATGCAAGGCTCAGAAGCAGATATGCAGTGGTGATATTCATTAATCCAAAGATGCAATTTTCTGCATTTGTAAATGTTGATCCCCTTATGAAGAGGATAACCACACAGGAGTATCATAAAAGGATTAAAAGAGGAATGATAAAGCATGGCTTAATAAAATTAGAAGACCTAAAGATCAAGCTGCCTTATGGTGCTATGGCAACCACATTTGAGGGATTTGATAGAAGCAGGGGGAAAATAATAGCAGAGCTTATTTCATTTGTTAGAGGAGACAATGGGTATAGGATTATGGGATCAAGTAAGGAAAAAGACTTTGAAACGCTTCACCTTGCACTTATGGAGATGATAAAAAGCTGGAGGTTTTTAACTCCTAAAGAGATTGTAAAGATCCAACCTCTAAGACTCAGGATACATAAAGTAAAAAAAGGAGAAACATGGAGATCTCTTACCATAAAATACTATGGTAGTGATATAGGCTCAGATAAATTAGCTGCTTATAATGGATTTGATCCTCAGCAAGAACCACCACCTGGTATTCTTATAAAGATACCACCTAATCTCCGTTTTCGTTAATTTTGAGATTCTTCCAATATCTGCTTTAGCTTTTTTATAATAGTTACTGGAACTGGTCCTGATTTTACATATAGATCCAATAGCTGCTTTGGGACATCTATTTTCTTCTCTACTTCCTTCCAATCTAATCCCTTTTCTTCCACTTGCTTCATGAGATTGGTAAGTTCTTCTGTGTTCATTATTCTCAACCTCCCTATATCAGATCATCATTTTCCAAGTGAGGGTAATACTTTATATATCTATCTAAAAATTTAGAAAGCTCATCTGTATTTTCGCTTTTTATTAATTCTTTAGCCATTTTTGCTGCACTATCATATATGTTTAAGCCTTTGTCAATAAAATCATCAGGTTGATCATTATTTATTTCTACAAAAATAGCCTTCAAAATAGCAATCCTTTGATCAACTGCTATCTCTTGTGCTTCAGGCATCTCATATTCGTCTGCTGGAACAGGAGGGACCCCCATAAGTATATACCACACTAATTTGGTTAAATCAGGCAAAACTCCCTTTTTTTCAGGATCTATGCTCTTTTTAACATCATTGTATGCTTTTATAAATATTTTATGGTCCTTCATGAAATACCTTTAATAGACAACAAAAGGAAGGAGGGCCATTATTCTTGCCTTTTTTATCTCCCTTGCCAATTTTCGCTGGTGCTTGGAACATGTTCCTGTAATTCTGGAAGGAATAATTCTTCCTCTTTCTGTAATAAAATTCTTTAATATATCTGGTCTTTTATAATCAATAACCAGATTTTTGTCTGCACAGAATTTGCATATCTTTTTTCTAAAAAAATGTCTTACAGGGACACTCTGACTCCTATTTGCTTCCATTCTTTGCTTCTACCTCCTTTCTTTCATTTGTTCCTTCTTCTTTAATTAATTCATCAGGATTCACTTTATCCTTTAATTTTACTACTATAAATTTCAATACTCTTTCATCTATCCTAAAATCCCTCTGTAATTTTTCTGGGAGATCAGCATTACCACAGAATCTTACAAGCACATAAAAACCGTCTTTAAACTTCCCTACTTCATAGGCAAGATTTCTTTTTCCCCATTCATCTACTTTTACTATTACACCGCCATTGTCTTCTATTATCTTGTTATACTTTTGAATAACTTCTTTATAAGCTTCCGGATCAAGATCTGGTCTTATAAGGTAAAGCGTTTCGTAATATCTCATGTATCCCATAGAGGTAACCCCTTTTTATTTTTGAAGAAAGAGTAGCATCGTATTCCTTTATTGTCAAGAAATTAGGTAGTAGTATCTTTACTTTCACTATTGCTTTATCTATACTCATAGATCCATTGTAGGAGGAGTCAAAAGATGAAGGAAGAATTAATATGCCCTCATTGCGGAAAGGTGGTTGAGAAATACAAAAATCCATTCCCTACTGTAGATATAATCATAGAGCTGCTTGATGTAGAAGGAAAACCTATTGTCCTTATAAAAAGAAGAAATCCTCCTTATGGATGGGCTATTCCAGGAGGGTTTGTAGATTATGGGGAGAGTTTAGAGAATGCAGCAATAAGGGAGGCAAAGGAAGAGACAGGACTTGATGTGAAGCTTAAGTATCAGCTTGGTGCATATTCAGATCCAAACAGGGATCCAAG
>JALVZP010000117.1 GCA_027037575.1 Desulfobacterales bacterium
TTTATACTAAGGAGCAAAATAATCCATTCCATAAGAGAGTTCTTTATAAATAGAGGGTTCTTAGAGGTTGAAACCCCAATGATGCAGCCCATACCAGGTGGTGCTACTGCACGGCCATTTAAAACATATCATAATGCACTTGGAATGGATCTCTACCTTAGGATTGCACCTGAGCTCTATCTAAAAAGGCTTGTTGTTGGAGGAATGGACAAGGTATTTGAGCTTAATAGAAACTTTAGGAATGAAGGAATATCTACGCAGCACAACCCTGAATTTACAATGCTCGAATTCTATATGGCATATGCAACATATGAGGATCTGATGAAACTCACAGAAGAGCTTTTTTCTTATCTCTTAGATAAACTATTCAAAAAGAAGGTAATAGAATATCAAGGAAACAGGATAGATTTTACAACACCCTGGAGAAGGATAAGGTTCTTTGATGCATTAAGGGATATTGCAGGAGTAGATGAGGATGTAATAAAGGATGAAAAGAGGGCAAAAGAATTCTCAAAGGAGCATGGAATAAATATACTTGAAAGAGATACCCATGGGAAGATACTTACAAAGATATTTGATCACTTTGTAGAGAGCAAGCTCATAAATCCCACTTTTGTCATTGCATATCCAATTGATGTCTCTCCACTTTCAAGGAGGAATGATAACGATCCCAATATAGCTGATAGATTTGAACTATTCATAGGTGGAATGGAGGTGGCTAATGGATTTAATGAGTTAAATGATCCCATAGATCAGAGAAAGAGATTTGAGATGCAAGTTGCATTGAGAGAGGCAGGAGATGAGGAGGCACAATTTATGGATGAGGACTATATTACTGCACTTGAATATGGCCTTCCCCCTACTGCTGGAGAGGGTATAGGGATAGACAGAGTAGTAATGCTTCTTACAGATTCTCCTTCTATTAGGGATGTCATCCTATTTCCTCACATGAGACCAAGATCAGATTAGGGCTTTTACGCTATGCCATTTGAATTCTTTTTGGCCCTTAAATATCTAAGATCAAAGAGAGAAAATTCCTTTGTCTCCTTTATTGCCCTTATTTCAATTGCAGGTGTCATGGCTGGGGTTATGGCACTTATTATTGTGCTTTCTGTAATGAATGGATTTAGAGAAGATCTTTTAAAAAAGATATTAGGTGTAAACTCCCATATCACCATACTTAGCTACAAAGGCCCAATTAGCAAATATAAACAGATTGGAGAAAAATTAAAAAAAGTAAAGGATGTAATTGCCTACACGCCATTTGTCTATTCCCAGGTGATGATAAAGGGATTTAATGGGTCTTCAGGTGTTTTGCTTACAGGAATAGACCCTTATACTGCCTCAAAGGTCATTGATATAAAAAGGATGGTAAGAAGTGGATCAGTGGATTTATTGAAAAAAAAGATCTCAGGTTTGCCTACTATAATAATTGGTTCAGAGCTTTCAAAGAGGATTGGTGCATTTCCTGGAGATATAGTTACTCTTATATCCCCCGAGGGAAGACTTACTCCAGTTGGAAGGATGCCAAATGTGAAGAAATTCTTTGTAATAGGCATATTTGAGTCAGGCATGTATGACTATGATTCTTCTATGGCATATGTGTTATTAAGGGAGGCACAGGAATTTTTGGGATTAGGAGATAAGGTTACAGGGATTGAAGTAAAGATAAAGGACCCGGATATATCTGATAGGGTTGCAAAAAAAATCCAGGCAATTTTAAGATATCCATTTGTAGTAAAGGATTGGAAGCAGATGAATAAAAGCCTTTTTTCTGCACTTAAATTAGAAAAGATGACCATGTTTGTAATCCTCACATTAATTGTGTTGGTTGGCTCACTTAATATAGTAAGCACATTAGTTCTTATGGTAATGGAAAAGAAAAAGGATATTGCAATATTAAAGACAATGGGTGCATCTTCTAAATCAATTATGAAGATATTTATGATTCAAGGCCTTATTATAGGATTTGTTGGGATGCTCTTTGGGCTTGGAACAGGACT
Source organism: Desulfobacterales bacterium (assembly GCA_027037575.1). Classification (GTDB taxonomy): domain Bacteria; phylum Desulfobacterota; class DSM-4660; order Desulfatiglandales; family JALVZP01; genus JALVZP01. The sequence continues at coordinate 2,004 of JALVZP010000117.1, forward strand.
TGGAATATGTTTCTTACTCAAAAAATACCAATTTATTAGCCTTCCAGCAGATGTGTACTATATCTCTAAGCTTCCTGTCCAGGTTCAGGTAACAGATGTAATTACTATATGTGTCTGTGCAGTAGTTATAGCCTTTTTGGCTACCATCTATCCTGCTAAGTATGCCTCCAAGCTCAGTCCTGTAGAGATACTCAGGTATGAGTAAGCTTTTAGAACTTAAAGGAGTGCACAAATATTTTGAGCATAAGGGATATACAGTAAAGGTATTAAATGGAATAGATCTAAGTGTCTGTGAGTCAAAAACTATTGCAATTACAGGGGCATCTGGCTCTGGAAAAACTACACTTTTAAATATAATGGGAGGTCTCGAGAGGCCAACAAAGGGAAGAGTTATCTTTTTGAATAGGGACTTATATCATATTGGGGAAAAGGAATTAAATCTTTTAAGAAATAAAAAGATAGGATTTATATTTCAGTTTCACTATCTTATGCCAGAGCTTACAGCAATAGAGAATGTGATGATGCCAGCTCTTATTTCAGGATACAACAGAAAGGAGGCATATAAAATAGCTTTTAACATGTTAAGCCAGCTTGGATTAAAGGATAGGATTAAACATAAACCAGGAGAGCTTTCAGGAGGCGAGCAGCAAAGAGTTGCAATTGCAAGGTCCTGTGTTATGAATCCAAAACTGATATTGGCTGATGAGCCCACAGGAAATCTGGACAGAAAGATGAGTAAAAAAGTAATAGAACTATTATTGGAGTTGAATAAAGAGAAAGGTATTGCTATTGTTATGGCTACACATAATTTAGAAATTGCAAATATGATGGAAAAAAGTTTGGAACTAAAAGATGGTAAACTACTTGAAATATAGCCCTTATTTTGTCTTATATGTCCTTTTTTTTATACTCTTTCCTGCTGTTAGCTATGCCCAAAGTAATGTAGTAGAAAAAGTTTTAGTAAAAGGAAATAAAAGGATAGAAAAGGATGCTATCCTCGCAGTTATAAGAACAAGACCTGGAGTTACTCTTGACTACGAAAAATTGGACAAGGATCTTAGAGATATATACAGGATGGGATACTTTTCAGATGTAAAGGTAGAAGTAAAGGATGGAAAGAAAGGGAAGATAGTGATTTTTATAGTAAAAGAGAAGCCTATCATAGCAAAGATCGTATTTGAAGGTAATAAAAAGTTTAAAGAGAATAAGTTAAAGAAAGAGATAGGGATAAAGCTTTATTCCATGTTGGATTATAATGCTCTCAGGCAGAGTGTCAATAAGCTGAAGGAGTTTTATGCATCTCATGGGTATTATAGGGCAGAGATAAAATATGAAATTATTCCAATGCCAAATAATCAGGTGGAGGTGAAGTATAAGATAAAGGAAGGGAAAAAGATTTATATAAAAAAGATCATAATTATTGGAAATAAAAAGATAAAGGATAAAGAGTTAAAGAAGGTTATGATAACAAAGGAAAAAGGGATCATTTCCTGGTTTAAAGGAACTGCATATTTAGATAGAAAAAGACTGGAGTATGATGTTCATAAAATCTCTGTATATTATCATAATCATGGTTTTATAGATGCAAAAGTGGCAGAACCGGAGGTTAGATATGATGAAAAACTTGGAGGTTTTGTTGTTACATTCAGGGTATATGAAGGTCCTCAGTATCATATGAATAGAATATCCGTTTCTGGAGATCTAATAAGGCCAGCAGATGAGATAATGAAGCTGATAGAGATAAAAAAAGGAGATATTTACAATAGAAAGCAGATAAAAAAGGATATAGAAGCTATAAAAAAGCTATATTCTAATGAAGGATATGCCTATGCAGAGATAATTCCTCTGAGCAGAAAGGACAGAAAAAGACATCTGGTAGATCTTATATTCGAGATACATAAAGGGCCAAAGGTTATTGTGGAAAGGATAAATATAGAAGGAAATCTCATTACAAGAGACAAGGTGATAAGGAGGGAATTAAAGCTTGTAGAGGGTGATTATTTCAGTGGAAAAAAACTTCAGGATAGCATAGACAATCTGAACAGACTTGGTTTTTTTAAGGATGTGAAGATAGAAAAAAGAAGAGGAAGCGCACCTGATAAGATGATTCTGGATGTTAAGGTAAAAGAAGAGCCTACAGGAAGTCTTGCCTTTGGAGCAGGATTTAGTACACAGGAAAAACTTATGGGATCAATTTCATTGAGTAGAAACAATTTTAGAGGACTTGGGGAAAGGATTGCAGTTAATCTGAGATTTGGTGGTATATCAAGCCTTTTTGACATAGACTATTTTAAACCATGGATGTATGATCGTCCTATTTCAGGAGATTTCAGGGTATTCAGGTGGAGAAGAGATTTTGATGACTTTTCCAGAAAGAGTGTAGGAGGATCAATCTCCTTAGGATTTCCATTAAAGAGGATAGATGAATTTACAAGGGCATGGATAGAATATGATTTTGATTCTTCAAAGATATATGATATAGATCCTTTTTCTGCCTGGGTAATAAGGGCAATGGAAGGATCCTTTACTACAAGCGGAATAATGCTTGGAATAAGCAGGCTGTCTGTAAATAGTGTAAGATATCCTACAAGGGGATCATATAATAGATTCTCCTTTGGTTATGTAGGTGGGATACTTGGTGGAGATACTGCATACAACAAATATCTTGCTGAAAGCACATGGTATTTTAAATTCAGGTGGGATACAGTCCTTATGCTCAGGGGAAGATGGGGAAGGCTACAAAGAAGATCTGGGGGGATACTTCCTGTATATGAAAAATTTTTCATAGGTGGTATTGACACAGTAAGAGGATTTAATTATGAAGAGATATCTCCAAGAGATCCTGTTACTTATGAAAAGATAGGTGGAAATAAGATGATGATCTACAATGTGGAATACAGAGTTCCTTTTACAAAAGACAAATCTTTTATAGGCCTGGTATTCTTTGATACAGGAAATGTATGGAGTGCAGATGAAAACTATAGTTTTACCGATATGAGAAGGAGTATTGGTTTTGGAATAAGATGGTTTTCTCCAATGGGCCCTATTCGTATAGAATGGGGATATGCACTTAATAAAAAGCCTTATGAGACAGGTAGTAAGCTTCACTTCAGTATGGGTTCAAAATTTTAAAAGGAGGTGCTAAAGATGGCAGTGAGCTATCCAAAATTGGGTAATAAGGTTATTGCAAAGATTATTGACATGAAAGGAAATTGTTCTATTGGCATGAAGGTAGGGGAGGAGTATGAGCTAAGCATTCACAAGTGTGGTGAATTTTGTGGTTATTTCTACCATAACCTATTTGGCATAATAACAATACTACAATTTGGAGGATCCTTTCCTGTAATGGAATGGGAATGCCCAAATGGACAGAATAGGGTAAAAGTTCAGTTAAGGGTAGAAAAGCAATAAATAAAAGGAGGTTATGGATATGAAAACTCAGAAAATTATTTCTTTCCGCAGGCAATGTAAGGGAAAAGCGGGGACAGGGCTTTCTCACTACATTATGCTTGTTAAGAAATAAGCTCTTCTGTCAGGGATCAGAGACCTCTGATCCCTGATCCATAAAAGGAGTAAATCATGAAACCAAAGTATGCCAATACGGGATATGGGCCTAATTTTTTTGTCTTAGATATTGGTCTTTCTGATAAGGTGGTTGTTATTGAACCAGATACTGCTTTTTGGGTAGTTGTGGAAAAGAATAATATAGAAAAGGCACTTTCTGGAGAAGCGGTACTGGAGTTTGAAAAAAGAAAGGAAGAGTTTAAGAAAGAGATGGATTACCTAAGATTTGGACTTGTTCCTTCAGCAGTATACTTTAATCCTACTGAAAGATGTAACTTTAATTGCACATACTGCTATTTACCTGAGGACATGAGAAGAGAAGGAAAGATCATGACAAAGGAGGAGGTATCTACTTCTCTCCTTCATTTAAAAGAGTTTTTTTATAAAGATATAGGTATCAAAGGAACAAAACCTCAAATCATATTTCATGGAAGTGAACCACTTCTTGCAAAGGATGCTATATTTTTAGCCATTGAAGAATATGAAAATGATTTTCTGTTTGGAATCCAGACAAATGGGACGCTCTTAGAGGATGAGGACATAGATTTTATTAAGAAACACAATGTTGGAATTGGTGTATCACTTGATGCACCGCGAAAAGAGATCGCAGATAAGATAAGGAAAAACTGGGCTGGAAAAGGGGCATTTTCAAAGATAGTTGATGTAATAGATAAACTATGCTCTTATCCGGGATTTAATGTCATATCAACTGTAACAAAGATAAATGTGACATATCTTCCTGAAATGATAGATTTTTGTGATGAGCACAACATCCATATGATTATGCTCAATCCTGTAAGATGCACTCAAAAGGGAGGTCAGGAGCTTAAGCCAGAAGATGAAGAGCTCACTTACTATTTCTTAAAAGCACTTGATAGGATATATGAAATACATGAAAGAAAGGGGAAAAAGATTATTGTTACAAACTTTACAAACATAATGGCAGCCATCTGTGGGCCTACTACAAGAAGACTTATGTGTGACATATCCCCATGTGGCGGTGGAAGATGTTTTTTTGCCATGTCTGCTCATGGAAATATATTTCCATGCAGTGAATTTATAGGATTTCCTGAGTTTTCAGGAGGAAATATATTCAAGGACAAGCTATCTGATGCACTAAATAGCATTCCTTTTAGAAAGGTAACAGGAAGGAAGGTAGAGGATATAGATCCTTGTAGGAGATGTGCTATAAGGCATTTCTGTGGCGCTCCCTGTCCTGCCGAGGTATATTCCTTTTATGAAAAGCTAAATTCTCCAAGCCCATACTGCTCCTTCTATGAAGAGCTCATAAGATATGCATTCAGGCTTATTGCTACTGGAAGACATGAACTTTATCTCTGGGATGATTGGGAAGATGAGACAGTTGAAACATTCAGACTGGCTTCATAAAGAGATAGGTAAAATAAGACCTATTTCAGATAAATGGATTATTAAAGCAAGGAAGAGGTTAGATAGCCTTGTAAAACCAAAGGGAAGTCTTGGAAGGCTTGAGGAGATAGCAGAAAAGATTGTTGCAATAAAAGAGGAGGAGAGACCAAGGTTAGATAAGAAGGCAATTTTTGTATTTGCATCAGATCATGGTGTTGTAGAAGAAGGAATAAGTGCATATCCTCAGGATGTAACAAAAGGGATGGTAAAGAATTTTTTAAGAGGGGTTGCAGGGATAAATGTCTTGGCAAGGGCAGCAGGTGCAGATGTATATGTGGTGGACATTGGGGTAAAGGGGGATATAGATGAAGAAAGTCCTTACTTTCTGAACAGGAAGATAAGGAATGGGACAGGAAATATCCTAAAAGGGCCTGCAATGAGTTTGGAGGAGGCAGAAAAGGCAATCTGCGTTGGAATAGAGATTGCTGATATGGCAAAAGAAAATGGGATTGACATGATTGCTGGAGGAGATATGGGTATAGGAAATACTACAGCTTCTTCAGCAATATTCTGTTCCCTTTTAGGATGTGATCCAGAAGATGTTGTTGGGAGGGGGACAGGGATAGATGATGAAAGGTTGAAGAAGAAAAAGGAGGTCGTAAAAAGGGTATTAGAAAGGAATAGGGAGGCAATAGAGAGGGGAGATCCAATAGAGATACTTTCACTTATGGGAGGTTTTGAGATTGCAGGCATATGCGGACTATTTCTTGGAGGAGCAAAGAATAGGCAAATTCTCCTTGCAGATGGATTTATTTCCTGTGCAGGTGCACTCCTTGCGATGAAGATAAGGCCAGAGGTAAGAGATTATCTCTTCTTTTCCCATTGTTCAGCAGAGAAGGGACACAGACTCTTTTTTGAAAAGATAAAGGAAAGACCAATACTTGAGTTTGATATGAGGCTTGGTGAAGGAACAGGTTCAGCCATTGCCATGCACATAATTGATTGTGCAATAAGGGTGTATAACGAGATGGCCACATTCGAAGAGGTTGGTATCCAACCTGGACATAAAGTTTAGATGAAAGGCTTCATCTCTGCACTTCAGTTTCTCACCATAATTAAAATAAGGAAAGTAGAACCAGATCTTTCAGGATCCCTTTATTGGTTTTCAGTAGTTGGATTGATCATAGGATTTCTTTTATGCTTCACTTACAGGATGTGGAACCTTCTTTCTCTTCCCAAGTGGAATTCTGGATTGGCAATAATTATAGTATTTCTTGAGATAATCATAACAGGTGCACTCCACTTAGATGGACTTTCAGATTGGGCAGACTCCCTTGGTGCATATGATAGAGAGAAGAAGCTTGAGATAATGAGAGATTCTAATATTGGTGTCCTTGGCGGAATTGCCATAGTCTTTTCTATATTATTTAGGCTGATATCTACCTATAGGATAATCTCCTTGAATAAAGTCAACTGCATCCTGATCGTTCCTTCTATTTCAAGGGCAATGATGGTAGAGATGTGTGTAACTATGCCTTATGCAAGAGAAAATGGGAAAGGAAAAGGATTTGTTCAGGGTGCAGAAAATAAACATAGATTGGCTTCTATTTTTATAGGAGTGGTATTTTCTTTTCTATTTTACCAAATAAGAGGCCTGATCCTTTTTTCCCTGGGCTATCTTATAACCCTTTTTCTAAAATGGAGATTCAGAAGAACCTTCTCTGGGATAACAGGTGATCTCATAGGAGCAACAAATGAAATTGTCACCATACTTCTTCTTTTTTTAGGTGCTATGATATGAAGCACATACATGGGGGATCTCCTGAGTATTATTTCAAGAAATTTGGCATTCCAGAAAGGGATGTGATAGATTTTAGTGTAAACATAAATCCACTTGGCCCCCCAAGGATTGTTAAGGAGATATGGAATAGTATATTCCATAGGATCTGCTATTATCCAGAGATAGAAGGGAAGGGAGTAAAGGAGTTTTATAAGAGGAGGTTTGATATTCCAGAGGAGTTTATACTTCCTGGAAATGGTTCAACAGAGATTATTTATCTTATTGCAAGAGAGATCCCAGCAAAAAGGATACTTATCCTGAAGCCATCCTATTTTGACTATGAAAGGGCAACAATTTTAGCAGGAAAAGAGGTTAGAAGCCTATATTTAGATCCATTTGGATGTAAAGATATAGAAAAGGAGATATCTGAAGCCTTAGTAAAAGCTGATGCAGTCTGGATAGGAAGACCAAATAATCCTATAGGAAATCTTATTCCAAAAGAGGTTATAAGGGATATATCAAAGAGGTTTCCAGAAAAATGGATAGTCTTAGATGAGGCATTTATCCAATTTTTAAGAGATTGGGAGGATGAAACACTTATCTCATCTGATATTCCAAGGAATGTCCTTGTTATACATTCCCTTACAAAGTTTTATTCGATCCCTGGAATAAGGATAGGTGCGCTTATCTCAAGACCAGAAAACATATCATTCTTTTCTTCAAAAAAGGAACCATGGACAGTAAATGTAATAGCAGAGGAGGTAGCAAGGAGGTTATCTTCCTGCATAGAATATGAAAAGAAAAGCATATCCCTTGTTGAAAGGGAAAGGATCAGGTTGTATGAGGCGTTTTTAAGATCAGATAGGATAATTCCCATACCAGGTGTAGCAAACTTTATCCTCTGTAAATACAATGGCAATCTGGATGAATTATTAATGGATCTTCTAAAGGAAGGAATATACATAAGGGATTGCAGAAACTTTGATGGACTTAGTGGAAACTTCTTCAGAATAGGGATAAGGATGCCAGAAGAAAATGATAGACTTATTTCAAAACTTACATAATCCTCCATTTCTGCTTCTTTCTGCATTCATATTAGACCTTATCCTTGGAGACCCAGTATATAGGCTTCATCCAGTAAGGTTGATAGGAAACCTGATAGATAAGTTATATCGCCTCTTGAGAGATGCCCCATTAAACAAAAGGATCTCTGGAATCCTGATCCTATCTTCTGTCATCCTAATTTGCACATCCATATACTTTCTTATCTGCCTTATTCTTGGAAAATTCAAGTTCTTATTTGACATGTATCTCACATACTCATTTATTGCATTAAAGGATCTCTTTGATCATATACACCCAATCCTTGATGCTCTAAAAAAAGAGGATATGAATGAGGCAAGGAGGCTTTTATCTTATGTAGTTGGAAGGGATACTGAAAAGCTAAATAAAGAAGGGATAATAAGGGCATGTGTAGAGACAATAGCAGAAGGATTTGTGGATGGTTTTCTTTCTCCCATATTCTGGTTTTTTGTTGGAGCATTATTTGGCTATCCCGTCCCTTTTATGATGGGATATAAGATCATAAATACGCTTGATTCTATGCTTGGATACAAAAGTGAGGAGCTAAGGGAGATTGGATGGGTATCAGCAAGGTGTGATGACATATTAAACTTTATTCCTGCAAGAATGTCTTTTATATTTCTCTTCTTAGGAGCTATCCTATGCAGAAAAGATGCAATAAATGCCCTTAGGATAGCACTCAGGGATAGGCTAAAACACAGCTCTCCTAATTCAGCACATCCAGAGGCATTCTTTGCTGGTGCATTAGGGATAAGACTTGGTGGCCCTACCTACTACTTTTATGGACTTGTGGATAAGCCATGGATAGGAGATAGTAAAAATACACCCAATCTCTCGCATATAGCCGATTCTATTAAGCTGGCAAGAACAAGTTCTTTTATTACAATTTTGGCAGCTTTTTTTTTATTGACTCTCTAAAAATAATTTTAATATCAATAGAGAAGGAGGTGGTAAAGATGGGTATAATAACAGTATCGCGGGGATCATTCAGTTATGGAAAAGAGGTGGCAGAAAAGGTGGCAGAAAGGCTTGGATATGAAATTATCTCCCGTGAAAGGCTCATTGAGACATCTGCAAAGGAGTTT
>JALVZP010000118.1 GCA_027037575.1 Desulfobacterales bacterium
AAAGCCTATCATGAAGGCTTCCTGCTGTTTCATCTGGAAGTATTGGAACCTCTTTTTGAAGAAGAATAGGTCCTGCATCCACCTTTTCTGTCATCTTAATTACTGTCACTCCTGTTACAGGATCATTATTCATTATTGCCCACTGGATTGGAGCAGCTCCCCTATACTTAGGAAGAAGGGAGGGATGAAGATTTATTGAAAAGAATCTTGGAATCTCTAAAAATTCTTTTGGCAGAATCTGTCCATATGCAACAACAATAATAAAATCTGGTTTTTTCCTCTTAATCCTATCCAGAAAATCCTTATCTGATGCCCTTTCTGGCTGAAGAACATTTAGTCCATACTTTAATGCAAGCTCTTTTATTGGTGGTGGCTTTATCCTTCTTCCCCTTCCTTTTGGTCTGTCCGGTTGTGTAACAACAGCTACTATGTCATATTCGGCTTCTATCAGTTTTTTTAAGGATGGAACAGCAAATTCAGGGGTTCCCATAAAGACTATTTTTATATCTTTATGCATGTGCCTTTCTTCTTGCTTCTCTCATTAACTTTCTCATCTTCCTCTTAAAGATCGCCTTCTTCAATCCACTAACATGATCTATAAATAGAATTCCATTTAGATGGTCTACTTCATGCTGAAAGCATATTGCCTCTATATCATCTCCTTCTCTTTCTATTAGCTTTCCATTCCTATCATATCCTCTTATTCCAACTCTCTTTTTCCTGGTCACCTTTGCAGAAAAGCCAGGGATACTAAGGCATGCCTCTTCATGTATAATTTTTCCATCAGTCCAAACAATTTCTGGATTTATTATTACAAAAGGATCACCTTTCCTATCCTTTTCTCTCTTAAAATCAAATACAACAATCCTTTTCTTTACTCCTATCTGATTTGCAGCAAGTCCTATCCCATTTGGTGTCTTATACATAGCTAAGAACATCTGATCTATGATCTCCTGTATCTCTTCATCCATTATCTCCTTTACTTCCTCAGCTACTTCCCTCAATACAGGATCAGGGTAGATCTTAATTTCTGGTACTTCCATTTGTCTTCTCCTTTTTTGATCTACTTTATTTTTATCTCATAATAGCCTATTATTCAAGGAAATGAGATTTATTCAGAAAAAGATTGAGCTTTACAAAAAATCTGGTCTTTATAGGATTCCTAAGGAGATAAAAGAAAGAAAAGGAAAGTATATTTACTTAAAGGATAGCGTCCTTCTAAATTTTGCCTCAAATGATTACTTAGGAATAGCCGCATCAGGAAAGGCAAATAAGATATTTGCAGACGCATTTTTACAGTATGGGACTTCCTCTTCTTCTTCAAGGCTTGTTTCTGGAAACTATTCCATAATAAATGAGGCAGAAAGGATATATGCAAGATATTTTGGATATGAAGATGCAATGTTTTTCCCAAGTGGATATCAGGCAAATCTTGCACTTATATCAGGACTTTTTGATAAAGGTTCTAATATTGTCTTTGATAAGCATGTGCACTCAAGCATAATAAAGGGAATAATTCTAAGTAGGGCAAACTATTATAGCTTTAGGCATGGTTCCTTTTCACATTTAGAAAAAAGGCTTAAAGAAACAAAGGAGGGAGTTGCTGTTATTACAGAATCCCTCTTTAGCATGGATGGGGATATCTTGGATATAAAAAAAGTAAAAGGGCTTAAAGATAAATATAGATTTTTATGTATTGTAGATGAGGCACATGCATTTGGTGTTCTTGGAGAAAAGGGAAAGGGTATAGCAAAAGAGATTTCTGACATAGCTATTGGGACATTTGGTAAGGCATTTGGCTTTTTTGGTGCATTTGTCCTTATGCCAAAGAAAATAAAAGAGGCTTTTTATAATTTTTCATCACCTGTAATCTATTCTACATCTATTCCTCCTTCAGTTGCTTTTGCATCTATTCAGGTTCTTTCATTAATTGAAAGTGCTGACAAAGAAAGAGAAAAGATTAAAAGAATATCTCAGTTTGCAAGAAATAGGCTAAAGGAAGAAGGATTTTTGGTTGGTGGAGATGCACAAATTATTCCTATTCTTGTTGGAGATGAAGAAAAAAGTAAAAGGATATCAGATTTTTTAATGGAAAAAGGGATATTTGCTCCATCCATAAGATATCCAACTGTCCCACTTGGGAAATCAATCCTTAGAATAAGTATTACCTCATTACATAATGAGGAAGATGTAGAAAGACTGATTAAGGGGTTAAAGGATGTATGGATTAAAGAAAAATAGGATATTTGTTACAGGGACAGATACAGGAGTTGGAAAGACTGTCTTTTGCCTTATTTTGATGAAACATCTTTTTCAAAAAGGATTCAACCCATTCTATTTTAAGCCATTTCAGACAGGCTGTGTTTCTCCAAATGATCCTGAATCTGACGCAGGCTTTATATACAGCCACATTCCAGAGCTGAAGGAGAAGAACTCTTCTTTTTCTGTAGGATACTGCTTTAAGCAACCAAAGGCACCCTATTTTGCAGCAAGAAATGAAGGAAAGAAAATAGATATTAAAATTGTAAAAAAGATGCTGGAAGAAAGGGAAAAGGAGCATGATTTGACAGTTATTGAAGGGGCTGGTGGTCTTTATGTTCCAGTAACAGAGGATATAATGATTATAGATATAATAGAGTTGTTTGATGCAGATACAATATTAGTTTCAAGGGCATCTCTTGGAACAATAAATCATACACTTCTTTCACTTGAAGCACTTAAGAAAAGAGGAATAAAGATCTTAGGAACTGTGCTTATGGATAAGGAAGATACCCCTTCAGATATGATTGAAGAAAATAAAGAGGCGATAGAAACATATGCAGGAACTCCTGTTTTGGAAGTAATAAAAAAGATCAATGATTTTTATTATATACCTAAATTAATAAATTTAGTTAATTCTTTACTAAAATAAAAAAAACAGGCAAAACTTGACACAATAAATATACTCGGCTATCCTGCTAAAAAGGTTTTATATAATTGAGGTAACAGGTGGATTATTTAACCTTTTATAGAATGCATACAGAGCCATTCCCTTTAGTTCCTGAAAAGGAGGTATTCTTTGAATTTACCACACATTTAAAAGCAATGGAGTTCATATTAAGAGCTATAAGAGAGAAAGATACCTTCCTGCTTATTGCAGGAGAATATGGAACTGGAAAGATTCTTCTCTGTTTAAGACTCTTAGAGCAACTTAAAGAAAAGGAAAATATAGGTATTCAGTTAAAAATCACCTGACAGGCAATAAATTCCATCTAATAAAGACCAACGCTAAAGCTCTAAATCTAAATAAAGTTCTAATGGATTTAGCATAAGCTTTTGTTTTTCTCTTTAACATAGCTAACTTAATTCTTAAAAAAGAATGCAATCCCTCATTCCAAT
>JALVZP010000119.1 GCA_027037575.1 Desulfobacterales bacterium
CACATTATTGCTCCTGTTCCATATTCAAAAAGCACAAAGTTTGCTACATATATCGGAATCTTTTCTCCTGTAACAAGATTTATGCAGTATCTTCCTATGAATACTCCTTCCTTTTCTGTCTGCTCTGCTGTCCTAAGATATGTCTCCATCCTCAGGACCTTGTCTACAAACTCCAAGACCTCCTTTTCCTTTGGTGTTCCCTTTACGAGCTCCTTTAATTTTGGATGCTCTGGTGCAATACACATAAATGTTGCACCATATAGGGTATCAGGTCTTGTAGTGAATACCTCTATGTAGTCGTCTGAATCAGAAAGCTTAAACCTTATTATTGCTCCTTCACTTCTTCCTATCCAATTCTTTTGCATTGTAAGCACCTTTTCAGGCCATCCCTTTAGCTTATCACACCACTCAAGCATCTCCTCTGCATATGCAGTAATCTTAAAGAACCAGCTATCCATTTCCTTCTTTACCACTTCCTGATCAGTATGCCTCCAGCATCTTCCATTCTCTACCTGCTCATTTGCAAGGACACTCTGGCACTTATCACACCAGTTCACGAATGTCCTCTTCTTATAAGCAAGTCCCTTCTCATACATCTTTATAAAGATAAGCTGCTCCCACCTGTAGTATTCTGGATCACATGTTGCAATTTCTCTGTCCCAGTCATAGCTAAATCCCATCCTCTTAAGCTGTCTCCTCATGTTTTCTATGTTCTCATATGTCCACTTTGCAGGATGCGTGTTATTTTCTATTGCTGCATTTTCTGCAGGAAGACCAAATGCATCCCATCCCATAGGATGAAGCACATTAAATCCCTGCATCCTCTTGTATCTTGCTATCACATCTCCAATGGTGTAGTTTCTCACATGACCCATGTGTATCCTTCCAGATGGATACGGAAACATCTCAAGCACATAATATTTCTTTTTACCTGGATCTTCTTTTGTCTTAAATACCTGATCCCTTTCCCAAAGATCCTGCCATTTTGTCTCTATCTCAGATGGATTGTATTTCTGCCTCATCCTTCTCCCCTTTTTTGATTATAGAATTGTAGATGCTATCCAAGATTCCATTTATGAAACTATAAGAGCTATCATTTCCATATTTCTTTGCAAGCTCTATTGCCTCATTTATGGATACCTTTGGAGGAATATCATCTCTAAAGAGAAGCTCATATGTGGCAAGTCTCAGAATAGATTTGTCTATACGAGACATCCTTTCAAGTCGCCAATTTTTGGAGACACTATTTATAACACTGTCTATCCTTTCTCTATTTTCCCATACACCTAAGACAAGCTCTTTTGAAAAATCCTTTGCCTTCTTATCTATGGAAAAATTCCTGCATATAAGTTCAAATGCCTGTTCTGGTGTGTGAACCCCAAAATCCAAGCTAAAAAGAACCTGAATAGCAAGCTCCCTTGCTTTTCTTCTGATACCCATTTTAATACTCAAAAGAGGTAAAAGGCAGGCAATCAGCTCAGCTGCTTAAAGAGATTTGCCATCTCTATGGCAGAAACAGCAGCATCAAATCCTTTATTACCCGCCTTTGTTCCTGCCCTTTCAATTGCCTGCTCCAAAGTATCTGTAGTAAGGACACCAAAGCTAATAGGGATGCCTGATTCAAGGGCGACTGTTGCAAGGCCTTTTGCTACCTCACTTGCTATATACTCAAAATGAGGGGTTGCTCCTCTAATTACTGCTCCAAGACATATTACTCCATCATATCTCTTTGTATTGGCAACCCTTTTTGCCGCAACAGGCATCTCAAATGATCCTGGAACACGGATAATATCTACATTCTCTCTGCTTCCTCCATGCCTCAAGATGGCATCCATTGCACCTTCTAATAGCCTGCTTGTTATGAAGTCATTAAACCTGCTTACTATGATTGCAAGCCTTAGATCCTTTGCTATTAGATCTCCTTCTATTATCCTTCCCATCCTATTTCTCCAGTTCTCTATTTATAAGATCCATTATATGGCCTAATTTCTGGCATTTTGTCATAAGATAGTGTTTATTTTCTGGTCTTGGTGGTATTTCTATAGGAATCCTTTCTACAACCTCCAGGCCAAATCCCTGAAGACCTATTATTTTCTTTGGATTATTTGTAAGAAGCCTCATCTTCTTTACACCAAGGTCTACAAGTATCTGTGCACCAATACCATACTCCCTAAGATCTGGTGGGAAGCCAAGCTTTTCATTTGCCTCTACAGTATCATATCCCTTGTCCTGAAGTGCATATGCCTTTATCTTATTAGCAAGTCCAATACCCCTTCCTTCCTGGCTAAGGTATACAAGGACACCTCTTCCTTCTTCCTGGATCATCTGCATGGATTTCTTTAGCTGATCTCCACAATCACATCTATATGAACTAAATACATCTCCTGTAAGACACTGGGAATGAACCCTTACAAGGACAGGCCTTTCTGGAGTGATCTCTCCTTTTACCAATGCAATATGCTCTTCATGACCTATCTTTGTTACATAGGCAATTGCCTTGAATTCTCCATATGGAGTAGGAAGGATAGTCTCTGCCACCCTTTCTACTAACCTCTCAGTCCTCATTCTATACGCAATAAGATCAGCAATGGTAACTATTTTAAGGCCATGCTTTTCAGCAAACTTTTCCAGATCTGGCATCCTTGCCATTGTTCCATCATCTTTCATTATTTCACAGATAACGGCTGCTGGCTTTAGCCCTGCAAGCCTGCACAGGTCAACAGATCCTTCTGTCTGACCTGCCCTTACAAGGACTCCTCCTTCCCTTGCCCTAAGTGGAAATACATGGCCAGGGCTTACCAGATCTTCTGGCTTTGCATCATCCCTTATCGCAGTAAGGATGGTGTGTGCCCTATCATATGCAGAGATACCCGTAGTTACTCCATGTCTTGCTTCTATGGAGACAGTAAAGGCTGTTCCAAACTTGGACTCATTGTTTGGAACCATAAGAGGAAGCTTAAGTCTGTCCACTATCTCTGGACTTAAGGCAAGGCAAATAAGACCCCTTCCATATTTTGCCATAAAGTTTATGGCCTCTGGTGTTACCTTTTCTGCTGCAATGGTTAAATCACCCTCATTTTCTCTATCTTCATCATCTACAAGGATGATCATCTTTCCTTCTCTTAGATCCTTTATTGCTTCTTCTATTGTTGCAACTGGCATGGCATCACCCTATAAATCCATATTTTTTTAGTTTTTCCAAGGTAATTCCTGAATCAAGATTCTTTAGTTTAATACTATTCATAAATTTTTCAACATACTTTCCGATGATATCCACCTCTATGTTAACAAATTCTATTGGCTTGTTTAATAAAGTAGTCTTTCTTGCTGTCTCAGGAATTATATTTAGCTCAAAGAAATTCTCTCCTACCCTATTTACTGTAAGGCTTATTCCATCTACTGCAACAGACCCTTTCTCAACAATATACCTTAATATCTCCTTCCCTGCCTCTATCCTCAAAAGCCAAGAACCTTTTATCTTCTCTCTGTATGCTATCCTTCCTATCCCATCCACATGGCCAAGAACCAAATGCCCTCCGAGCCTGTCAGAAAGCCTTAAGGCCCTTTCTATGTTTACAGGATCACCAACACTTAGCATGCCAAGAGTACTTCTACTTATGGTCTCCTGAGACACATCCATGAAGATGCTATCTTCTTTTATGCCTGTTACTGTCAGACATACCCCATCCACAGAGATACTTTCTCCAATCTCACATTCCTTAGGGGGAAATGGCGGTTTAATGGATATGGTTATATCTCCGTGTGAAGACCTTTTTTTTTCTACTATCTTCCCTATTCCTTCTATTATCCCGGTGAACATTGTTCTTTACTTTTTCTTCCTATCTTTGTATAGAAGTATATAATTTTAGCCAATTTCAGTCGAGACAAAAAACTTTATTATTTTCAGCAGAGAGGAGATTTTATGGAGAGGAAGATAAGGAAGGTCCTTGTGGCAAATAGGGGGGAAATTGCTATACGTATATGCAGAGCTGTCCATGAAGAAGGTTTAAAGGCAGTGGCTATATATGAAACACCAGATCAGGAATCAAGGCATTTAAGGGAGGCGGATGAATCTATCTGGATTGGAGATGGCCCAGTAAAGGACTACCTAAATATTGACAAGATAATATGGGCTGCAAAGAAAACATGCTGTGAGGCAATACATCCTGGATATGGATTTTTGGCAGAGAATCCGTTTCTTGCAAAAGCGTGTGAGGAAGAAGGACTTATATTTATTGGACCTGATTATAAATCAATAAAGGATCTGGGAGATAAGACTATTGCAAGGTCCATTGCAGAATCTGCTGGGATACCGGTTATACCAGGAGGGAATATTCTTTCTGAAGGGGATCCAACAGGGGATGCATTAAAATTTGTAGAAAAAAGTGGATATCCTATTATGCTAAAGGCAGTAGCAGGGGGTGGAGGAAGGGGAATAAGAAAGATAAATAATGAGGAAGAGTTAAAGAGTCAGATTCCTATTGCACAAAAAGAGGCAAAGTCTGCATTTGGAGATGGAAGACTATATCTGGAAAAGGGAATAGAGAGGCCAAGACATATAGAAGTCCAGATACTGGCAGACAACCATGGAAAGGTTATACACCTGGGAACAAGGGACTGCTCTATACAGAGAAGGCATCAGAAACTTGTTGAAATAGCACCAGCTCTGCTTGATAAAGAGATACAAGATAAGATTTGCGAGGCAGCAGTTAGATATGCTCAGATTGCTGGGTATAGGAATGCAGGAACAGTAGAATTTTTAGTGGATCAGGAAAATAATTTCTATTTCTTGGAGATAAATACAAGGCTTCAGGTAGAACATACTGTAACAGAGCTTATAACTGGAATAGATATAGTCAGACGTCAGATCAGGATAGCAGAGGGGATCCCTTTGGATATAGATCAGGAAGATGTTGTATTAAAGGGAAATGCTATTGAACTTAGGATAAATGCAGAAGACCCACAAAGGGATTTTGCACCTGAAAGTGGAAAGACAGTCCTTGTATATCAGTCTCCTGGGGGTCCTGGCATAAGATTGGATGGAATAGTATATCAGGGTTATAATATACCAAGGGAGTATGATTCCCTTCTTGTAAAACTAAGTGTATATGGATTTGATTGGGATGAAATGATAAGCAGGGCAAGGAGGGCATTAAAGACATTTATTATTGTTGGACCAAAGACAACGATACCATTTTATCTCAGGCTATTGGAAGAAAAGGAATTTCTGGAAAAGAAATTTGATACAGAATATATAGACAGGCATCCTGAATTGTTTGACTATAAGCCTTTAGAAAGGGAAGAAGCAAAGATTGCAAAGCTGATCTCAATAATACATCATAAAAAATACAATCCTTTCTCTATGTAAGGAGGCGTTATGAGGATAACTCCAGATATACCCCCAGAACAAGGCCTAAGGATGCTGAGAGAGGCAAAGGGATATTTTATTACAAATACGGCAAGGGATCTTTCACAATCTGATTTCAAAAACAGGATTCTCCTTCACACAGAACTCTTAGTTGCAGAAGAAAGGGATGAGGCAGGATTCTTTTCCTTGGAGATATCAGGTGGTGCAAGTATACATGTGGATATGCTCAGAAAGCTTATAAATCCATTTGAGAAGCTGAAGATACTGAAAAAGCACATGCCGAGGACGATGTTTCAGACACTCTGCAGAGGAATAAATCTCTTTGGCTACAGGCCATATCCAGAAAATGTAATAAGGCTTACTGTCCGGGAATTTGCGAAATATATAGAGGTATGGAGGGTGTTTGATTTTTTAAATCATGTCCCGAATATGATCCCTGTATTTGAGGAAGTAAAAAAGGCAGGAAGATACTTAGAGCCAGCAATATGCTTTTCCACAGGGCCTGAACACACAGACGAATACTATGTAAAGAAGGTAGAGGAGATAATAGATGTAACTGGAAAAGATATTATTCTTGCAATAAAGAATCATTCTGGGCTTGGAACACCAGCTCGAATTGGAAGGCTCATAAATGCAATCCTGGACAGATTTCCAGATCTGATCATACACTACCATGGTCACAACACTGATGGAAATGACATAGGCAGAATTGTAGCTGCTGTTAAGGCAGGTGCAAAGATAGTGGATGCTGGAGATCATGCAATGACAGGATTCTTTGGCCCTCCACCAATCCTTACCGTTATTCAGACATTGGCAGATGAGGGTTACGATGCAAAGGGGATAAACATAGATGCAATAATAGAGACAAGCAACAAGCTAAAGAAGGTAAGGCGTGCATATGAGCCATTTGAGAGTCAGTTTAAGGGATTTGATTCAACTGTTCACATACATAAGCTTCCTGGAGGTGCAATGGGATCCAGTTTTGAACAGGCAGTAAAGGGTGGATTCTTAGACAAGATGCCAGAGATCCTCATTAAGGAGCTTCCAAGGGTTCATAGGGAGCTTGGAAACTTCTGGAGTGTAACACCTGGTTCTCAGATACTCTGGACAACAGCAGTAACGCATGTCCTCACAGGAGTAAGATACAAGAATGCAAATGAGGACTTGAAAAGACTTCTCTTAGAAAGATATGGGCCATTCCCATTCTACAGGCCATCTGATGAGATATATGAGGCAGTATTCGGAAAGGATTGGAAAAGGATCGTATTAAATGAATCAGGAAGAGAGGAGATAACACCAATAGATATAGAGGAGGAGAAAAGGAAGTTAGAGGAGGAGATTAAAAGGGAGGCAAGCATTGAGGAGGTTGTCCTTTACTTACAGCATCCAAAGGATGCAGTTGATTTCTTCAAGTTTGAAGAAGAGTATGGAAAAACATATGTGCTTCCACCAGAGGTCTGGTATCGTCAGGGAGGATTTGAGATAGGAGAGACAATAAGATTTAGGGACTACACAGGAAAATACCACCAGATAACAATTGGCCCAAGCTCACCATTAGAAGAAGGTGGAATAATAACATATCTTATGGTGGATCATCATCCAGAGCCATTTGTTTACAAGCCAGAGGAGGAAGAGAAGAAGGGAGAGGAGGAGAAGAAAAAAAGTATTGAGGAGCTTATGCTCCTTGCAGAGATGGGAGAGATATGCTCAACAATAGATGGTACAGTAGTAGAAGTAAAAGTAAAGGAAGGGGATATAGTGAAGGAAGGAGATGTAATTGCAATTGTTGAAGCAATGAAGATGCTGAATAACATAACAACTCCTGTTACGGGAGAGGTAAAGGCTGTTCCTGTAAAGGAGGGGCAGCAAATAAAAGTAGGAGATCTTATTGCAAGGATAAAGCCCAAAAAGGTCAAAGAAGAGGAAATATGCCAAGACCGAAGAAGCCAAGAACAATCCATTGGCCACCAATAGCAACTGCTTTTATTCCAAATACTATCCCTCCATGGGGAAGAGGAGAGGTAGTTCTTCCAATAGAAGGATTTGAGGCAATAAGGCTCGCAGACTTTGAAGGATTGGATCATGAAGAGGCAGCAAGGATAATGAATGTATCAAGACAGACATTTGGAAGAATACTTGCACATGCAAGGGCAATAGTTGCAGACGCCCTTACAATGGGTAAGGTTCTAAGGATAGAAGGTGGAGATTTTGTGCTCTGTCCATGTCTTGGTGGAAAAAGGCATAGACATAGATGTGGAAGGAGAGGACTATAGTTGAGTATCTTAGTAAATATAGATCCAAAGCTGGTTATAAAGCACAGGATAATAAACTTTCTTCACTCCCTTCTTCTCCTTTCTGGGATGATAGGTCTTCTTGCATTTCTGGGATACTCTATTGCTGGAGAAGAAGGGATAAAATGGATGGCCTTTATGGGAGCAGTAATGCTTATCTTGGGTCCAAGGATATCCCCAAACATTATCCTTATGCTATATGGTGCAAGACCCCTTCTGAGAGAAGAAGTCCCTTCACTATACGCTATCTTGGAGAGGCTTTCTGAAAGGGCAAATCTCGGCTATGTTCCAAGGCTCTATTATATTCCCACAGAGATACCAAATGCATTTACTACTGGAACAAAGAAGAATGCAGTAATTACAGTAACAGCAGGGCTTCTTGAAATACTATCCCTAAGGGAAATAGCTGGGGTTCTTGCACATGAGATAAGTCATATACAGAATAATGACCTCTGGATAATGAATCTCTCAGACATAATCAGCAGACTAACTTCTATCTTCTCTTTAACAGGACAGATCCTTTTGCTTTTAAACTTCCCCTTTCTTCTCCTTACAGGACACAGCATCCCTTGGTTATTTATACTCATCCTCATATTTGCGCCTACTTTGAGCCTTCTTCTTCAGCTTGCCCTATCCAGGACAAGGGAATTTGATGCAGATCTTGGTGCAGCAATACTTACAGGAGATCCTGAAGGTCTTGCAATGGCACTTGCAAAGATGGAGACATACGAGAGCAATATACTTATGAAAATTCTTTTTCCTGGATACAAAGAACCGCATCCATCCCTCTTGAGGACACATCCAAAGACAGAAGAAAGGATAAAGAGACTCATGTCCTTAGTAAAGAAAAGACCTTTTTATGAACCCTTGCATTTTGAAGAATATTCAATTCCTCCACATCTCATTGGAATAAAAAGAAGACCAAGATGGAGAATTGGTGGACTTTGGTTTTAAAGAAGAGAAAAGGGATGTATGGAAGCTATTTAACAAGATAGCACCCTACTATGATCTCATAAACCGTATCCTTTCCTTTGGAATAGATAGATTGTGGAGAAAAAGGATAGCAAGATTTGTAAGGAACGGAGATAGTGTCTTAGACATAGCTACTGGGACAGGAGATGTTGTGTCTTCTATACTGAAGGAAAGGCAAGTAAATCTGGTTATCGGGGTAGATAGGGCAGAGAACATGCTATCTAAGGCAAGGAAAAAGATAAAGGATAGAAGGACAATATTTCTCATGGCAGATGGGATGAGACTTCCATTTAAGGATAGATCCTTTGATGCAGTTACTATCTCCTTTGGGATAAGGAATATGACTGATCCTATGCTTTGCCTTTCTGAATGTTACAGGGTCTTAAAAGAAAAAGGAAGGATCATCATCTTGGAATTTTCTCTTCCAGAAGACCATGTGGTCAGGTTTATATACCTTTTTTATCTTAGAAGAATACTTCCTTTCATAGGAAGACTGCTTTCAGGGGACAGACATGCATATAGCTATCTAAATAGAACAATAGAGGTATTTCCATATGGAGATTCATTTTTGGATATGCTTAAGAAGATAGGATTTAAGAAAACATCATATTTTTCCCAGACATTTGGGGTCTGTATGATATATGTAGGAGAGAAATGGATATAAAGGGAGCAAAAGAAAAGGTAGAAAAGGAGATAAAGGCACTTAGGAAGGAGAGGGAAAAAGGGATAAGAAGGATATGTGTTGAGATTGAAGAATGCGATCCAATTTTATGGCTTAGCTCTCAGAATTTTGAAAAAAGGCTTTATTGGAAAGATAGAGACTCCTCTTTTTTTGTCTCAGCATTGGGAGAGCTTATCTCTATAAAAGGGGAAGGGATAGACGAGATATTTGAAAAGACAAAAGGGTATTTAGAGAAATATCCTGAAGTGAGATTTTTTGGTGGTTTTAGGTTTCCTTCCAAAAAAAGAGGAGATGAATGGATTCCATTCCCAAATTATTATTTCTTTATCCCAGAGTTTGAGCTTGTAAAAAGGGATAAGAAGACATTTTTTGTATGCAATACAATGATGCCAGTAGAGGATTCTTTCTTAGAAAGGCTCAGCTGGATAGAAGAGGGAAAGGAGGTCAAGAGATCCAAGGAAGTTGTCTATTCAGAAAGGGTTGATAAGCCTGGAAAAGAGGAATGGAAGGAAAGGGTAGAGGAAGTAATTGGGGAGATAGAAAGAAAAGAGGTTGTTAAGCTTGTCCTTGCAAGAAGAAGCACATTTAGGCTTTTAAACCCATTTGATACTTTTTCTTTTTTAAGGGATCAGAGAGAAAAATCTTATCATCTTATATTCCAGCCATCTAAAGGAATCTCCTTTGTTAGCATGAGTCCAGAAAGGGTATATTTTAGAAATGGCATGAAGATCGAGACAGAGGCAGTTGCTGGAACGAGAAGAAGGGGATCAAATGAGGTAGAAGATAGGATGCTTTCTGAGGAGCTAAGAAAAAGCAGAAAGGAGATATTGGAACACAGATTAGTAAGCAGACTCTTAGAAGAAAAGATGAAGGTTATGTGCTCCTCCTTTTCTATAGAAGAGGAAGAAGAAGTCTTTAAGCTTAGCCATATGCAGCATCTATATACTAAGTTTTCTGGAAGACTTATGCCCCACATATCTGATCAGGATATAATCAAGTTCCTCTATCCAAATCCTGCAATAGCGGGTCATCCTGTAGATAGGGCAGTTGAAAAGATAAATAGGATAGAGGGATTTGACAGGGGATGGTATTCTGGTGTGTTCGGATGGATAGGAAAGGAATCAGCAGAGTTTATTGTATCCATAAGATCAGCCCTCGTTTTTAAAGACATCATGCACATCTATTCAGGAGCAGGTATTGTTGAAGGATCAGATCCTGAGAAGGAATGGGAAGAGCTAAACAGTAAGATAGAAAATTTTACAAGTGCTTTAAAAGGTGTTTGAAAACCTAAATATACTCTGGGCATCCCTTTTAGTAGAAGAGCTTATCAGAAATGGAGTAGATTATTTTTGCATATCTCCTGGATCAAGATCATCTCCCTTAGTTGTTGCAGTGGCAAGAAACAGGAGAGCAAAATCCGTAATCTGCTATGATGAAAGGGGGTCTTCATTTCATGCCTTAGGATATGCTCGTGCTACAGGAAGACCTGCTGCCGTTATAACAACATCTGGGA
>JALVZP010000120.1:0-1387 GCA_027037575.1 Desulfobacterales bacterium
ATACCATTTGGAGGATATGGATATGAACCCATCACATTTGCACCACCTGTAGTATTCATAGTTGTTTTCTTTTGCCATATAACAGAGCCCATATAGTCAAAACCTATCTCCTCACACTGTGATATAAATTCTGCATGAAGTGGTATGACTTTGTATCTCCCGTAGATAATAGAGCGCGCAAACTGATCCCCAATATTTATGCATAATCTTCTTCCTGACTTAAGGACGCGGAAGCATTCTTTCCAAACCCTATATAGGTCTTTTAGATATTCATGAAGACTCTGTCCATATCCTATTTGTCCAGGAGTTCCATAATCCTTAATATGCCAATAAGGAGGAGAGGTAACCACTAAATCTATACTACTGTCTTCAACCTCAATCATCTTCCTGCTATCACCAATTATTATCTTTGCCCAGTTATCCATTACAATGCCTAAACTACTATGATTTAATGATATCCAATTCTAAAGCCAAAAAAAGAATTTTCCAAGATCTTTCTACCTTAATGTCCTGGTTCAAAAACATATGGGACAGTGAAGTGAAATTTAATAAAATAGAAGGTAGAAAGAAAGATCATGCAGAAGTTTCCAGAGATTCTTCCTTCCAAAGATCAAAGGCATCGGAGAAAGAAAAGTGGAAAGGCAAACTATGCCTATCTAAGGTATGAAAGATGAAGGATAATTCTTAGAAGCAGTGGAGAAGTGTCTTCTAAGGGCGATGAAATCTGGCACTTATAAATTCTGGATAGAGAAGAAGTATCTTGAGATAGAGGTCTTCAGTTTTGAGATTGGTCTTGGTGGAAGAAGTGGAAATACCTGCTATCCTACAAAAGTGCTACAGGGAGATAAAGACACTTCTGAGAGAGCTTTATGAGGCCAGAAGTTTGGTTTTCTTCATAAGTAGTGGGATGCTCTTCAGAGATTTCTTCCTGAATGGAGAGGATTGTGGACGCAGGCATATGAGCTTTATAGACCCTTAAGAGGTGGCATATTCCGAGATGTTTTGCACTGAAAAAACCAGAGCTCAGAAATCCACTTGTAATAATTAGTATCCCTTATCCAGAAATCTTTCATCTCAGGGCTAATTTTGAGCGTCTAAAAAGTTGTTTATTCTTTTTCTAAGATCTCTTTTAGTTTCTCAGCAGAGTTTATCAGAGTTATTCCTTCCTTTTCACAAGGCTTCTGGAAATCGTCATCTAAGGAGATCAGGTAAGAAATATTATAGTATTTGCAGGTTGCTAAGATGAAAGCGTCATTAGGTTTTAAATTGTAATGTTTCATAAAATAAAAAGCAGAATCTATGATTAACTCGTTATCTCTTAAAAAATACAAATTATCAAAAATTTCCTTTATTTCATCTATGGAAAATCTTTTCTTTTAAGAAAAAA
>JALVZP010000120.1:1397-3355 GCA_027037575.1 Desulfobacterales bacterium
TCTATTCGCATTTAAAGCCTCAATTATTATGTTGCTATCAATAAAAAAATTCATCTAATCACCTTGCATATAAACTTCTTCTTCTGTAGGCAAGTCTCCTTCTTGCAACCTTCCTGCATTTTCAATTAAAAATCTCAATGCTTTTTTTGGATCTTTCTTTTTAATTATCTTTTCCAACATGTCTTTCACCTCTTTATAAGGCAAACCTAAGTCAATAACCTCCCTAACATCTTCTGGGATTTTGATTATTATTTCTCCCATAGTTACCTGCTCCTTTTTGTATTCTTCATCTTACCTATTATCCAGAAATTGAATAACTTTTTCCACTGTCTTTTGTGATTTACATGAAAATGTCAATGAGACCTCAACTAAGGCATTATCAACTCATGATGAAAATAGTGAAATAAAGCAAGTAATAAAACAGGGATAAAGGTAAGAGCCATGACAAGGAAGAGGATATACAGAAAAGACATAAAATGTCCTCACTGTGGGGGAAATTGGTATGTGAATAATGAAAAAGCAAATGGCAAACAAACATATCTTTCTTGGATTGCAACAGAAGATTCACTCCAGAGGGAAAAAGCATGTAGATCCTGAAAGGATAAAAAAAGAGGACAATAGAGATGTATTTGGAAAGGATGAAGATATCATCTATAGGCAGGATCTTAGGTGTGAAATTTGGGACAGTGCTTTGATAGATAGAAAGAAGCAAACTGGGCATTGGGAGTATTATTTATCCCCCTGTTGAAGAAAGAATGAAGGAAAGAAAATTGATTTAAGCAGAACTTTGCTATGATTAAAGAATTCATCCTTAAATTGAATGCTAAGTCAGCATGTGTTAATTTGGTAGAAAAAATCTTACAAAATGGGTAAGAAAGACTTGGATAAATTAAGGTGGATAAACAGGCATGTATGCAGTCCAAGGACTGAAGTGTTTTATGGCATAATATGGCATAACATGGCAATTCTGGAAATGTCAGCAAACTTTTTACACGTGGGAATATTTGAAAATCAAGAGTCTTTATGGAGGTAGAAAGAAATGTCCGGTCTGATAAGTTCGGCAAATGCACATACTATATCTGAAATATTTAATCCTGATAGCAAGATTAAATATGTTATTCCAAAATATCAGCGGGAATTTGCCTGGAAAAAGGAACAAGTTGAAGAACTTTTAAATGATCTATTAGAAAATCAGGAAGGCTACTTTCTGGGAACTATACTTTGTGTGAATAAGACTACTGATGCAATAAAGGAAAGCATTCTTGAGATAATTGACGGTCAGCAAAGACTAACTACGATATCTCTTCTTTATGCAGCTATATATAAGCGATATTCTAAAATGGACTGCACTGATGAAAACTTTATATCGGAAAGAGTGAACCTAAAACACAGACTTATGATAAAAGATAACAAGAATGAAATTAAGCTTATGCTTTCTAGTCAAAACAACAACTTTGAAGATTACAAAGCCATACTTAATGAGATTGGTATATATGAAGATCCAGCATTTAAAAGACCCCAGAATTTGGGTAACAGACGCCTCTACAGAACATACAGCTACATCCTCAAGCGGCTGTCAGATATGTCCGATGACGAAATAAAGAGTTTTCTTGATAAAATTAATTCTGCAGTCATCGTAAAAATAGAGGTAAGTAACTATTCTGATGCTTACACTCTGTTTGAGAGTTTAAACAATAGAGGCCTTCCTCTTTCTGCAATGGATCTGATAAAAAATAAACTCCTCTCAGAAATAGATGGCCGATACAAAGCAGGAAAATCAGACATTAGCATAGATGAGGCGTTCGAACTCTGGAAGAAGATTACTGAAAATATAGAAACTTATTCCATCCAAGAAAGGTTCCTGAGGCAATACTATAATGCCTTCAGATATGATGACAGAATAAAGGCAAAAAATTTCCCAAGGGCGACAAAATCAGTTCTGATGAACATATACGAAC
>JALVZP010000121.1 GCA_027037575.1 Desulfobacterales bacterium
ACCTGCAAGTTCAAAATTTCTTAAAACATGGATAAGCTCATCACATGTCCTTATCTGATTCCATATAGGTCTTTCTCCTTTTAAAGAAGGGGATATCTCTGAAGGAAGGAGATATTCCATCTGTAGATAGACCTTCTTCTTTGAATTAAACATGTCTGCCAATACATCTACTCTTCTGTCATATATGGTAACAGTAACAATAAGAGGTTCCTTTGATGGATGCACATCTATCTCTGTCTCTCCTCTCTTTTTCACAATAGCACTGAATATCGTCTTTTTTCCTGCCTGTGGAAGGCCTATTATACCTGCCCTCATCCTTACTCTACTGGATTTAGGATCTCTATCTTTGCCGACTTTCTAAGGCTGTTTAGCCATGAATTAAATGCCATATCCCTTTTCAGATATGAGATTTCAAGTTTTATCTTATACTTATTCTTTTCAAAATCCTTCTTATCCGGTTCCTCTTCTCCCTCCCACCTTATCACGTATGCTCCATCATAGTTGGAGTATATGTCCCTTGGATACCTGTGCCTTTTATCAAGGGAAAATAGCTCCTCCTTTAGATCTGGATTCCCACCAATATCTGGTATGGGATCTGATCTGCTAAAAAAGTCTGTATACTTGATCTCAAGGCCAAGCCTCTTTGCCATATCCTTTAAGGAGTCATCCTTACTTACTTTCTTAAGGAACTTCCTTGCCTCTTCCTTTGCCTTCTCCATGGCAAGCTCACTTATTAGATCCTCTTTTACATCCTCATATACGCTCTCAAGTTTTGGAATAAAGGATGGCTTTCTTTCAGAAATCTGAAATATATAGTATTTCCCCTTTATCAAAAGGAGATCACTTACATCCTTTCCCTTTAATTCAAAAAGCTTAGAGATAATCCTTCTGTCTCCTCCTATCCCTGGAATAGAATCGTCATCCAAAGAGAAATAGCCTGTATATCTCACTTTGAGACCATTTTCCTTTGCATACTCTTCCAAGGAGATATCGTATGGCATCTTATCTATCAGATCATATCCCTTTTCCTGAGCAAGCTCTTTGCTTTTTTCCTGAATGAGGTCTCTTATTACCTTATCCCTTACATCCTTAAGTGGAGGAGGCTCCTTTTCACCAGGAAGCTTATATTCATCCATGTGAAAATTATAGTATTCCTGAATCTCCTTTTCTGTTGGTTTTACCTTATCTTCAAAATCCTTTGGATCTATCACTATATAAGCACACCTGATCCTTTCAGGAACCCTGTATCTTTCTTTATGCTTTTCAAAGAAATCTTTTATCATTTTTTCATCTACCTTCACATCTTTCTTATACCTTTCAGGCCTGAAGAGCACATAGCTAATTTTTATTTTCTTGTTCTTATAGAGAAAATAATCATAAGCCTCCTTGTCTGTAACATCCATGAAGGAGAGGATGAATTCCTTTAATTTGTTATTTAGGATCTGTTGAGCAATGGCATTTTCAAAATCTTTTGGTTCCATCCCATTATCTCTAAGAAGCATCTTATAGAGTCTTATATCGAACCTTCCATTCCTCTGAAATGCGGGATATCTTAATATCTCTTCCTGTATCTCATGCACATTTACTCTTATTCCAAGCCTTCTTGCCTCCTGTGCCATGATTCTCTGATCTATAAGATTTCTTAAGGCAATCTGCTTTAAATGTAATGCCTCCGCTACTTTTTCATTCCATGAATCTCCATATATCCTTTTAAATATATTATATAACCTGCGATACTCATTCTGATACTCTGCCCTTGTTATAACCTCTCCATTTACTTTTGCGATCCTGAGTCCTCTTTGTGCCCTAAAAGTATATCCAAAATAGAGGACAAAGACTATACAGATAACAGCTATCATAAACTTTATGATCCAAGACTTTGCATGTTTCCTCATAAGTCCAAGAATCATGCTTAAACCCCTCAGGTTTTGTGTTTAAATATATAAGCCAGTTCTAAAAACTTGTCTACCAAAAAAGTAAAATTCACTTTTTTATTGACAATCCTTTGAGACTATGATTATAAAAATCGGACAAAGTAGCAAATAAATGAGAGAATCCAAAAAAGAAATTAGGATAAAAAAAGATTAAAAAGGAGGTGGGCAATAAATAAACTTTATATGACACTTAGTGTTCATGTTGGTGAATATTATCACAAAAATTAAGGAGGCGAAGGAATGGTAGAATTTAAACCAAAGTTTGAACAAAAAGAGATAAAGTATGATGAAATGCGAATCTATACTGATGAAGAACTAAACAATTATACAGAAGAAGAGCTAAAAGAATTTAAATGTAAGCATGATATCTCTATGGTAGAAGAGCTCGAAACAGGCCCATGGCCAAGCTTCGTTGTAGATCTAAAAAGAGAGGCCCTTCATAGAAGAAAGCTTGCAGATGATAGGATGCTGATTCCAAGAGAGGTAGTAGAGGATGTATTAGGACAGTTAGAAGTATCCTTTAAAGATGGAGAGACCCACTGGAAGCATGGTGGAATTGTTGGTGTATTCGGATATGGTGGTGGTGTTATAGGAAGATATTCAGATATGCCTGATAAGTTTCCAGGCATTGCAGCATTCCATACAATGCGTGTAAATCAGCCTGCAAGCAAATTCTATAAGACCGACTATTTAAGGACCTTATGCGATCTCTGGGAGTTTAGAGGAAGCGGACTTTTTAATATGCATGGATCTACAGGTGACATTATCTTTCTTGGAACAACAACAGAGCAGTTAGAGCCTATCTTCTTTGAACTTACACACCAATTGCAACAGGATCTTGGTGGCTCTGGTTCAAACCTGAGAACTCCATCATGCTGCGTTGGTAGGGCACGTTGTGAATGGGCTATGTTTGATACACAGGATATGTGCTATGAGCTTACCACATACTATCAGGATGAGCTCCATAGACCAGCATTTCCATACAAATTTAAGTTTAAGTTTGATGGATGTCCAAATTGCTGTGTTGCATCAATAGCAAGGGCAGATCTCTCTTTCATAGGAACATGGAAGGATGATATAAAGATAGATCAGGAGGCTGTTCAGGCATATATAAATGGAGAGATTCCTCCAAATGGCGGAGCACATGCAGGAAAAGATTGGGGTAAGTTCGATATTTATAGAGAGGTGATAAATCTCTGTCCATCAAGATGCATGTGGATGGAAGATGGAAAGCTTATGATTGACAATAAGGAATGTACACGCTGTATGCACTGTATAAATGTAATGCCAGAGGCACTCAGACCTGGTGAAGATACTGGAGTAACAATTCTTATAGGAGCAAAGGCTCCAATACTGGAAGGTGCTCAGCTTTCCATGGTAATTATCCCATTTATGAAGGCAGA
>JALVZP010000122.1 GCA_027037575.1 Desulfobacterales bacterium
AGACTCTATCCTCTTATAAGCCAGGAAGATAAATTCTGGGCACTTATAAAGGATCTTTTTCCAGGAAGATATGGCATCTTTATATTTTCCCATACTCAGGTAAATATCACCTAAATGAAGATATGCATCAGCACAGGAGGGATTGATAGAGATTGCCTTATTTATAAGGGATATGGCCTTTTTCTTATCCTTTTCTTCTATCTGCTTTGCCATCTCAACCAAGTAATGGGCAAGTATATTTTTATGATTTCCTTTTTCCAATTTCTCTATTCTCTTTCTTGTTTCATATGCCTTTTCCCATTCTTTTAACTCCTCATATATCCTCTCTATCTCCTTTAATGCCTTAATGTTGTTGGAATCCTCTTGAATCACTCTGTGAAGTATATTTAGTGCCCTATCAAAAAAACCTGCCTTTTTATAGTCAAGTCCTAAATCCAGAAGTGCCATTATTCTTGTCTTTTTATCCAGGGTGGGTCTAAGTATGATATTCTGTCTTATACGAATAGCTTTATCTATTTCTCCCTTTGATCTATAAAGATCTGCTAAAGCAATATAAGTCTCTACTGTATCTGAATTGATCCTTACAGATTTTACTAACTCTTCAATTGCCCGATCTGTTTCATTTGTAAGGAGATACCTTATTCCTTTAAACAGGACCTTTTCACTATTTACAAGCTCATTTTTCTTTTTCAATCTTCTAAATGCATATATTCCTATTCCAAGGAAGGCAAAGAATAGAAAGATTTCTGCAAAAAGCATAATATCAGCTTGTGCTTATTGGTTCCTGTGTTAAGATTTCCTCTTGCTCCTTTGATTCTTCTTCACTTACAGGGAGATTTCTGAGTGATACAAGCTCTTTTTCCTTTTCAGATAATTCTTTTTTTAGTCTCCTTATCTCTCTTTTGTATTTAAAAAGCTCAAATATGCTATAGAATCCTGTCAGCACGACACCAATACAAAAAGTTATACATGAAATCAAATATAGACTTAAAGGAGGACTCTGCCATTTAAAAAACAAAAGATTTATCCTTAACGTGGCAGTTTGAGAAAATGCCTCATAGTTTTGAATGATTACAACAAGGACAAATAGTCCAACAAAGATTAATCCCATCCATTTAAGAATGTTCATTTTTACCTCCTTGTTTTATATCTTGGAAATATGGAAGAAGTTTTTTATATGTCTGTCTTATATGCTCAGGTATCACCCTTATCTCTCCGAGAACTGTCATAAAATTGGTGTCTCCATTCCATCTTGGAACAATATGAAAATGTAGGTGTTCCTCTATTCCGGCACCAGCAACCTTTCCTAAGTTAAGTCCAACATTAAACCCATCTGGCTTCATTACTTCCCTTATTGCCCTTATAGAGTGCTGGATCATATGAAATACTTCCCTTATCTCTTCCTCATTCATCTCACATATATCAGATATGTGCCTTTTTGGTGCAACAAGGAGATGACCATTGTTGTATGGAAATTTATTCATAAGCACTATGCTATGTTCTCCAATATAGAGTATAAGCCTTTCTTCATCTCTGCTTCTATCCTCTCCTGGACAAAAGATACAGTATTTCTCCTTTTCAGAGAGGATATACTCTATCCTCCAGGGAGCCCACAACACATCCATTTTATCTTGCCCCGTTAGTTTTGTGTTTTTATAGCATCTATCTAATGCCTTTTTCAACTTGAAACTTACTATGAAAGATCTTATTGTTAAAGAGGAAAGGAGGTGAGGAAAGATGACAGAAGGAAGACACAAGCATAAGCATGTTCATACACATGAACATATACATGTTCATACACATGAGCATTCTCATGGGGATATAACTCATACACACGAACACAAGCATGTCCACACACATGAGCATGTTCATGAACACGAACATGAGCATACTCACACAGGTAATCCAAATGTCCATGACCATGAACATCCAGGACATGAATTAGAGATCCACAATGACCATACTCATCCTGAACATGAACTGACAGATCATGATCATACACATTAAGGAGCTATAGCTGACATCTCTATCATCTTTTCCCTTGTGTATTGAAGAAGCTGATCTATCTTCTTCTTTCCAAAGTCTTTTGTAGAAATGGGCTTTCCTACTATCAAGGTGTAATTTCCTTTTTTCATTGTCCAGCTTCCCTTTGGTGCTATCCTGTTTGTCCCCTTTATGTATAAGGGAAGGATATCTACACCAGATCTTATTGCAATATAAAAGCCTCCTTTTTTAAATGGAAGGAGTCTTCCATCTGGGCTTCTTGTTCCTTCTGGAAAAATGAGGACTGATGTTCCATTCTTTACTAATTCAACTACCCTGTTTAGCTGCCTTATAGATTCCTTTGGATCGTCCCTTTCTATCTCCATATAACCAGCCTTTCTCATTGCAGGCCCAAGTATAGGAATCTCCATAAGCTCTTTTTTCATGATAAACTTAAAGTCCTTTGGAATATGAGAAAGGAGAACAAATATATCTACAAAGCTTTGATGATTACACATAAAGACATAATTTTTCTCTTTCTCTATATTCTCAGCTCCTATGACCTTTCCCTTTATCCCTCCAACCCAAAGAATGATCTTTGCCCAAGGAACTGCTGCATATAGATGAACAAGCTTTCCATTTTTTTTATCAAATAGGGAGAGAAAAAAGCCCCAGATGCAAAAAAGTATGGTGTGTATCCCTATGAAGAGATTAAGCCAGATTGATCTAAGCATCCCCTTTCTTTATCTTTTCCCACTGTGCATCCATCTCTTCTAAGCTTGCATTCTCTATATCTATTCCCTTTTTCTCAAGCTCAGAGACCATCCTGTTGAATCTATCTATGAACTTCTGATTTGTCTTTCTCATTATATCCTCTGCATTAAGTCCCCAATGCCTTGATAGATTTACCAAACTAAATAGAAGATCACCTATCTCCTCTTCTACCTTCTCCTTATCCTCCTTTTCTATTGCCTCCTTTAGTTCCAAAAACTCCTCCTGCACCTTCTCCCAGATCCCCATTTTATCCTTCCAATCAAATCCAAACTTTGCTGCCCTCTCACTTATCCTATGTGCCCTCATCAGAGAAGGAAGAGAAGAAGGAATATCATTTATCATATCCTTTGCCTCTTTTTTCTCCTTTAGCTTTATCTTTGCCCAATTCTTTACTACCTCATCTGCATCCTTTACTTTTATATCTCCAAATACATGTGGATGCCTTCTTATCATCTTATCCCTGATTCTTTTAAATACATCCAAGAGATTGAATCTATCCTTTTCTTTTGCAAGTTGAGTAAGAAAGACTATCTGAAAGAAAAGGTCACCAAGCTCTTCATAAAGGGAATCAGTATCTC
>JALVZP010000123.1 GCA_027037575.1 Desulfobacterales bacterium
CCATTCATCTTTACTTAATAAGAGATATGCCTCCCATGTGTCAGAGGTAGAACCACTGTAAGTTCCAGAGATCATATGCTGCCAGATACAGAAGTTATTATCTAAGTCAAGAATTCCATTTTTATCAGTATCAAAAAAAATAGCCACTGGATAATTATAATATGAAAAGTTAATTGATCCACCAGCCTGGGAACATCCAGAAGAGTCACTACTTATTGGATTATAATCATATGAAATTTTATATAAAATTAGGTTGGATATTAAATCAGAGGCTTGAAGTCCTGTTGTTCCAAGTTCAACAGGATACATATAATTTCCTTCATTCTCGTTCAATTTTCCCCACATACCTATTTCTGGATATATTGCTGCCCCAAAGTCTCCAATGATTACTCCTGTCTTTGAAGTAGTTATAGGTGCATCTACGTAAATAGCTGTTATGAGTCCTGAAATATTTCCGTTATTCAATATGCCTCCTATAAGACCAGCATAGGCACCATTGTCATAGGTAGTATAGGTAGAATCTTCAATATTCCAGCTTACAAATGAAGGGCCAAAGGTATTTCTAAAGAGGTAAAGTCCAGAAGAAGGTGTATTTGTTCTTCCTAAAAGATCAAAATTAGCAGGAGAGCTTTCTGTAGCAGACCAGATTGAATCTACTCCCCCTAAGATTCCCTGAAATGCTGGTGGCTTTACATCTTGTGGAATAACAAAATCTGATCCATTATACTCATACACATCCATTGTTATCCAGCTTGCAAATGATAAATCACTTTCCTTTTCCCAACTTCCTAAGGAAATTGCCTGCCATGTATTATTATCTTTAGAATATGTTCCAATTGTTCCCTGAAATGTATCATGTATCTGACCTTTAGATCTCATTGTCAGAAATTCACCAGACAAGTAGGAATCTAATGTATCTCTCAAGTCTCCTCCCATATAAGCTATCCAGAAGCCAATCTCTTTATCTGAGAAAATTATGTCTCCGCCAGCACGTGCTGTAAAGTTATTATAAGATAGGTTGTTATAATAATTTCCCATACCAAATGTAAGCTTATATATTCCCCAGTTCTGTCCACTTATATAGGCTGTATACCCTGTGCAATTTCCTAATATGTAGGTATTAGATTTATCATCATCAAAATATCCGGACATCTTTCCATAAATATAGCCACGGGATAGGCTACTTGAAAGATTTGAGGCAGGTATTCCGATATTTTGGACTTTCTTTTCTGCCCATATTTCTCCATTAGTATTAAACATCAATATTGAACGATAATCATTTCCAGAGAAATTTCCGTGTAAGATACCAGCATTCCCATTTAAATCTATATAGAGTGAGACTAAATAGCCATCTAAGCCCCAGTCTTCACCAACTGGATAGCTATATCCACCAATCCATCCCCAATACGCTCCTCCATCTGGAGTGGTATATGTACTTGTTTCTGTATTGTAGCTTACTATTTCTGATTCAAGCAAAAGGGAACTACTTGCATATTTATCCAACAGACTATTATATTCTCCCATAAGCTTTATACGTGCAGGATTTTCATTAGTAGAACTCCATAGATCTGCTGGTCCTTCTTCTGGCATATATCCTCCAAGTATTGCATCAAAGCTTCCAGCGCTATCAAGGATATTAGTTTGCGCTGTTGAACTTTCAGTCTGCGTCCAATCATCTCCTGGACTATTTCCCACAGTTGTTATATCACTCCATGTTTCTTGATTAGATATATAAAGAGAAATACCCAGATTATTACTTGTAAGTTCAATAAATTTCTTATCAGGGAAATATATTGTCACTTTTCTTTGTGGTTCATTCACATAATCCTTTATTCCCCACCCATATCCCTCGCTTATATATTCATACTCTTGCTTTTCTCCTGTGAAACTATTTTTCCAGATGCCTTTGTTCAAAGTAGCAGCTGTAAGTGAGGAAAGGAGTCCATTCTGTATCTGACTTGAGAAAGAGAGTCTCCTTCCTTCGTATATGCCTATACTTATTCCTGCCCACTTGTCGTTATTATAATAACCATAAAAGTTTCCTTCCATTGTTCCATATTTTGTTTGTGTCAAGAATTCCCCATTAAAGACTCCAGATAGCATCTTATTATCAGGGTCTAAATCACCAGATATTGAACCAATCCAATAGCCAAAATCTTCGAACTCTCCTTCCCCTCCTATCTCTCCACTCCATGAAGTCTGATTGTTTGGATTATCAAAAGAGCCAGGATAATATCCATTAATTACAAATGCATATATTCCCCAAGGCTCTCCTTGTATATATCTTATCCATCCCCCTTCACTACTTCCATCCATGTAAAGTGAGATACCTTCTATATTTCCACTTCCATCTAAAAACTTCCCTTTAAACTTAAAACTCATATATGAGCTTGTCTTTACAAGACTATTGTATAGATCAGAAGGCTCATTATTGGCATATGTTCCTTTTTCCTGTATTCCAGACCATTGTCCTTCTAAATATAGCATTCCTGAACTTCCTACTTTGAAATATTCTCCATTGTTCAAAGATCCACTTATATAGCCAACATTTTTGTCTGGATCCATGTATATAGCAACAGTATCCCCTAAGATTCCAGAAGGAAGCCAAACTCCTCCTGTGAATCCAAAGAATGCTCCTCCATCATAAGTGATATAAGTTTGAGTATCCCAATTGTAGGAGTATATATTTGCCACCCAAATGTAGGGAGGTACATAGTCTTGATTGTCCAAGGAATACTCACCTAACATGTGAATATCAGGAGTTTCATCTGGAAGACTCCATATACTTTTTATTCCTCCAATGATAGGAAAAGATAGGTCACCCACATCTATAAAACCACCTGAACCATTATCTCCAAAAAGGTTAGAATATGGTCCTTCACTCCAACTGTTTGACCATCCTATTTCTCCACTATATCTTAAAGCCCAGCAATCAAATGTTCCTTCACTTGTCGCCTGCCATGTGCTGTTTTGAGAATTATAGGAGCCACTTAAATCACCTGATCCTTCCCCATATGTCTTTTTAGTAAGAACTCTTAAATAAGAGCTCCCATTCAAATTGGAACCTGAATAATTTCCAGAGGCACTGAAGAAATAATATCCATTCCAGTTATCCGAACTGTCTGTAGTATAGCTTCCTCCCTTTAGTTCAAATGAATCAGAATGTGAACCAGAATATTGTCCATCCATAGAAACCTGATAGCTTCCATTAAGTCCTTCAGTCTCAGTATTTCCTATAACAGCAGATAACTCTCCAGCCATTGTTCCTGAATAATCGCTTCCTTTTCCAGTAACATTAGGAGTGCTGTAATTTCTAAGTCCATATCTTTCTATGCGCAGGGAATATTCTTTTCTACTTATGTTTCCTGCATTATCTGTAGCTGTTACTGTAAGGGTATGAGACCCTTCTGAAACATCTTCTATAGTGTCAGAGCTTCCAGAACTGCTATCTAATGTCCAGCTGTAAGTGGCAGGTTCGTTACTGCTTATCTCTATCTTTGACTTTCCATTTTCTTCTTCTGGAACAACCTTTACATATATCTCCGGAGGTGTTGTATCTACCGGACCTCCTCCACCAGCAACTACACCCCCGGTAGTTCCACCTGTAGTGGGTCCACCAGTAGTTTCTCCAGTAGTTCCACCTGTGGTTGTCTCTCCTGTAGTAGTGCCTCCTGTTGTTGTCTCACCACTGATAGTTTCACCTGTAGTAGTTTCTCCAGTAGTTCTACCTGTGGTTGTCTCTCCTGTAGTAGTGCCTCCTGTTGTTGCAGGCTGTATAAATTCTTCTTTTATCCCCTTTGCCTCTTTTTTTGATTCTGTAACAGGTATATATACTTCTGTCTTTCCTCCCGTTTCCGCTCCTCCAGTATGAAAAACTACAGTCGAACCACCGCCTTTCTTAATTTCCATTCTCTTTCCTTCTTCTAATGCCCCTTTTTCTGGAGTAAAGATAGTTCCTTTTTTAGCACCAGTCTTTCCTTTCCCAATTCCTGCTTCTTTCTTTCCACCAACCTTTCCCTCTGGTCTTCCTTTTCCCTTAGCACGTTTTTCTCTTTTAACTCTTTTCTCCCCTAAACCTCTCTTCTTCCCTCCCTCTCCTTTAGCACCTTTTCCCTTTTTTTCTTTTTTACCCCTTTTCTTTCCTACCACACCTGCTTTCTTTCTTCCCTTCCCTTTTCCTTTTTTCTTTGGAGCTGTTTGTGATTCAAATTTCTTTATCTCTGTCTTAGATGCTGGTCCTACCTTTGGTGGGACATTTGGAGATGGAATAAACACCTTTTGTCCTGCACGGACAAATACCCTTCTTTCAGGCATGTTTTTGGCATAGCAGTATCCAACTCCTTCCTTGAATATTGCTCCACTTCCAAGTCTGCTGTGGAATGTAAAGAAGTTTGTTCCCTTTACTCCAACAACTGCAAACGGGGTGTGAACCTCATATTTATGGGTCTTTAAGAACTTGGAAATCTTGCTTGCCCATGTCTTTTTAACAATATTTTGTATATTTCCCCTGAAAAGCTGTATTGTCCTGGAAGATCTATTCTTTCCAACAAGATATTCTGTTATCTGAATCCTTGTGTTTTGAGCACATCTTAAGATATTTCCATCATTAAATGTGATCTCTGCCCTTGAATTGCTCTTTGCCCTTATAATATCTCCAACATAGACTGGCATACCAAGCTTTGCTGGAAATGCCTTCTTTTTAGCCCTTGTAATATCTACTCTACCCTCTACATAAGTAAATTTTCCAACTGGTGCTAATGCGTAGGCAACCTGAGAAGTAGTAAGAAATAGAATGGTTACAAGGAAAAAGGTCTTTATATATTTAAAAGGACTCATCCTATACCTCCATTAAAACCTTATCTCTACACCAGAGCTGAGAACATTTCTGGTGTAGTCATATATGGCAATATTGGAGTCACATCTTGTCCTCGTATATTGTAGTATAAGATTTACATTTTTTAAAATGTTTATTGTGAATCCAGCAAGTATCGTATAAGTGTGATCAACCCTATGCTTTTTAAATACGGTGTGTCTATTTTCAAAGTCCTGAAAATATGCATCTGAGCCAAGCTGAAGGCTTACTCTTTTAATTAGTGGAATCGTTAGATTAAGTGTAACGCGATTTCCGTGATTTTCCCAGTTTTCCCCTTCTGTGTCATCATATGTAAATTCATATCTAAGATTAAAGAATCCGTTTTTTTTAAAAAAGCTTATCCAGCTAAGATATATGTCTGTTCCTATTGAGTCCCTATCTTCTGTGTATAAAAGAGGTGTCTCCAAGTATCTCTTTTTGGTAAATCCAGCAAAGAACTCAAGCATGTTGTTCCTTTTTACTAATGTCCTAAAGAGAGGTCCTACTGTAATAGTATCCATGTATCTGTGCTCATGCCTGAAGACATACGTATATTGTCCCAGGATATTTATGGCAGATCTTCCAAGACTATATCCAGGCGAGATGCTTACTGTATGGGCACTAATATCGTGGGTTGTAGAGTTTCTTCTATGAAAATTTCCATAGAAGCTATAATATGCACTAAATAGCCAGTTTCCAGGAAGATGTGGAATAAAGTCTATTCTTATATTAGCAGTATGCGCAATGCTCTGTTCTCCTGTTATTCCTGTGGCAACCTGTTCATTATTTGGCCTTAATACTACATTGTCATCGTATTGGAAAAGATAAAGTGCAGTTATCCTTAAAGGTCTTTCAAGTGCCAGTCTCCTTTTTACAAGATCCACATATCTTCTTGCAAATTCTGCAAGATCAGTATTTGGTGCCTTTGTAACAACTGCCTCAAACTCTCTCTTTGCCTCCTTTAGCCTCCTCAACTTTACATAGGATATCCCTATGCGAAAATTACATGCTGCCTCAAGATCTGGATTAAGTTTTTTTGCCTTTTCAAAGCATTTTATTGCCTCCTTGTCCCTATTTTCCTTCTGTAGGATCAATCCTTTTAGAAATAGTGTCTTTGCAGGATAGATATTGTTTTCCTCAGCTATCCTTAAATACTTCTTTGCTTCCTCAAGTCTTCCTATCCTATAGAGGCAGTCTATAAGCTCTATCAGTGCTTCCTTTATCTTTGGGGTCAGTGTGATCGCATCTTTAAAATTGGAGATGGCTTCCTCATACTTTAACATCTGTTTGTAGGATAGACCTAAGAAAAAGGCGGCAACAGAGGATCTTGGATTTAATTTTCTTACCTTCTTCAATATCTCTGCTGCCTCCTCATAATTTTCTGCCCTATATTCCTTTATTCCTTCTTTCAATAGCTCAGACCAGTTTTGGGCATATAGGTTTAAAGGAAAAAATAGTAATAAAAAGATCAGAAGCAGGCCTATTTTACTTTGTCTTTGCAGTATAGACCCCATCCCATCCCTCCTCTGGCGGGTTCAAGATAAGTTCCCTGCATCTTTCTGAAAATACAGAAGAAACAGAGTCATTATAGTCCACTTCCAGGGAAGAAAATATCTTAAGTGCCTCATGAAACCTTCCTTCTCTGTAAAGATACAGTGCCTCATGAAAGAGCCTTATAAGCTCATCATCCAAATTCATAGAAAGCTCGTATATAACTACAGGAAGCTCTTTTCCCTTTACCCTGATCTTATCAAGTTCTCTAAACTTAAACTGATCATACCTTATTCTTTCTTTAGTAAATTCACTCACAATAATATGTGTCCTGTATTGCTTGTTCAAGGATTCAAGCCTTGATGCAAGGTTTACTGTGTCTCCGATTGCCGTATAATCAAATCTGGTATCTGTTCCCATATTCCCAACTACTGCTTCACCTGTATGTATTCCTATCCCTATATCTATCTCAGGAAATCCTAATTTCCTAAATTCTTCATTTACCTTCCTTAAGCTGTCTATCATTTCTACCGCAGTCTTGCAAGCAAGATATGGATGATCTTCTATATCCAAAGGCGCATTGTATATTGCCATTATTGCATCACCTATATATTTATCGAGTGTTCCCCTGTTTGATAGGACAATCTTCGTCATAGGATCCAGGTATCTATTCAGCATCTCTACTATTGTTTCAGGAGGAAACCTCTCAGAGATACTTGTAAATCCCCTTATGTCAGAAAAAAGAACGGTAATCTCCCTTTTTTCTCCTCCAAGCCTGAGTATTTCTGGATTTTCTACAATCTGAGAAACAAGATCTGGTGAGACATAGCTTGAAAATGCCTTCTGCAAAAATCTCCTCTGCCTTACCTCCACCAGGTTCCTGTATGATTCACATCCCATATAAGAAAATAGTATGGAGAGAAATGGATATATCATGCTCAGGTTTAAGCCACTGTGGGAAAAGAGGGAAAGGTTTATAAAGCCATAAAGAAGCAGGAATACAAGAAGAATAATAATAGAAATAAGGGTGTTTGTTATAAGGGAAAGAAGTATGGCCATTGTTATTGGAAAAAGAAACATAAAAAGCACTTCCAACACTATCGTCCTGCTATCCCTTATGATAAATCTTCCCTGAAGTATGTTTGATAGGATAGTTGCGTGGATTAGGACACCGGGAAGTGCAGGGTTTATAGGAGTTGCCCTCAAGTCAGATATACCTATCTCTGTTGCTCCAATAAATATTGCCTTTCCTTTAAGCAGATCCTTTGGAATGCGACCTTTTATTACATCTACAGCAGGAATAATTGGTAAGCTCTTGTAGCTTCCATAGTAGTTTATTGTGCACCTTCCTGATTCATCCACAGGAATCCTTTTTCCTCCAATGATTATGGAATCTATTCCATACGATGCTATGGATATAATAGGCTCTTCAAGAAGGTATTCCCTTGCAGCAGCCAGGGCAAGGGAAGGAAAGAAATCATCTTTATAGACTGCTATAAGATTATAGTTTCTGCATATTCCGTCTCTGTCAGGAAAGATGTTGAAGAAGCCAAATCCCTTTGCACTTGTTGCCAATACTGGAATATTTGTCTCTACATAGGGAAACAGTGTAACAGGAATTTCCTTTATTTCTTTGCTAAGGAGTCTTATTGCACCTAAGTGATACCTCCTTAACATCTGAATGGATATATTATTTTCTTCCTCTTTGTTGTATCTGAAGAAGTATCCAAGCACTACATTTCCAGCCTTTTTAATAGATCTTGCAAGGAGAAGATCTTCCTCTGGATCTGAACTTTCAGAAAATACGATATCTAAGGCAATGACCTTTGCTCCATAGGAAGAGAGGCTATCTATTAGCTTTGCCATAATAGATCTCTTCCATGGCCATCTACCGATCTCATTTACACTCTTTTCATCAATTGCAACAATAGCAATATGAGGGTCAGGAAGATCCCCTTTCTTTAATCTGAATCTGACGTCCTGTAGCTTGAGGTCAATTCCTTTTATAAAGGCAGGGTTATACCTATAGATAAACAATATTAAAGAAGAGAAGAAAAGTGAAATAATGATAAAAATGAACCATCTTGCTTCTTTTAAGCTTTTCATATATCAGAAAAATAGAAGTCTTGCCTTTGATTTCTTTATCTTTATCACAGGCCCTTTTGTCCTGTGATAAAACTCCAAATACTTTGTGATTGCATATTTCATATCCTTCCTTCCGCATATCTCCTGAATTCCCCTTATGTCATGGAAATAATTTAACCGTTCGTATATCTTTTTAGATATCTCATGAAGATGCTCAGATCTTACCCTCTTCTCATCTATCTCAAACCCCCTTGATTTCATGACCCTTGGCCCTGTAAAGATAATGAGCGCTCCTGGTTCTGCAATGATTATATCACCCAAGGCTGCATAGCTTGCTATTGCCCCTCCTGTGGATGGATCTGCAAGGATAGATATAAAGGGGAGCCCATGTTTTTTGAGCTTATTTACTGCTGCCACTACCTTCACCATCTGCATAAGTGCAGAGATGCCTTCATATAGCCTTGCTCCACCAGAGCAACAGACACTTATGAATGGAAGCCCCTCCTCTATTGCATAGTCAACAGCCCTTCTAAACTTTTCTCCAAATACAACTCCCATTGATCCACCGCAATAGTAGAAAGAGCTTATGGCAAGGACAACCTGAAAGTGATTTATCCTTGCTGTTCCTGTAACAAGCGATTCTTTAAAGTCTGTTCTTCCTTCCTGTCTCTTAAGAAAATCCCTATAGTAGTCTGTTATAAAGTCTTCGTCTAAGAGGTCATACACTGTAAGGTTTCTATCCATTTCGTGAAATGTCTCAGGATCAGCCAGACAATCTATCCAACCACTTACATCCAGTGGATAGGAGTATCCGCAGTATGGGCAGACATTATAATTCTCTACGAGCTCCTTCAGATTTATTAGTCTTCCACAACCCCTTTTTCCTGTATCTGAATTCTTTCCCTCCCCACATCTGATAAACTCTTTCTTCACCATCCTCAAGGATATCTCTCCATAGGAGTCGCTTACCTCTGTAAGGCTGGAATAGTTTATTATCTTTATGTCCAATGGGGGCTTTTTAAATGCCTTCTTTATTGGTCTTTCCAAATATCTCTTTAGGTCATACAAAAGACCTGTCTTTTTGTAGATCCCAAATCTCATTGCCCTTTCTTCTCTTCTTCTTATAAGCTTACTTATCTTTATCCTGCCCACTTCCTTTATTGCAGTTTCAAGAAAGTCCTTTATGTTTTCAACCATCTTATCGCAATCAGCCACATTTTCTGGAGCTGGAACAATGTGGTCTATAACACCAAGCCTCTTTAGCTCTTTTGCTGTGGGCTTTGATATATAGAGTGCCTCTTCTATCCTCTTTGGATCACGAAATATTATAGAGGCCATGCTTTCTGGAGGAGCAGTAGCATACATTGCATCTTCCATCTGTCCCCTTACATCTGTTACCTGTATGGCCAGTGCACCCCCACTTCCTCCTTCTCCCAGGATAAGGGATATGGTCCTTAAGGGAATAAGGAGAAATTCCTTTATCAGATGGGCAATAAAGAATGCCTGAAACCTTTCTGCAGAATACATGGAAATGTCTGCACCAAATGTGTCTATAAGGGTGAATATCATCGTGTTTTCAGGGTCCTCCCTCTTTGCCTCCTTTAGAAGGGATAAGATAAAGGAGTGGTCATCAGCAGTGAGCATCCCATAGTTTAGGATATTCAGGTCCTTTATGCTCTTAAAGTCTTCTGGCTTTGGCTTTTGTTGAGCAATTACATATAGTCTCTTTCCCAAAAATGTGCATTTCCCTGCCAGAAGCGATCTGGAAGGAGTATCAAATGGTTCGTAGTCCCTGAATAGTCTATTAATTACATCGCTTGATCTTGGTCTAAGAAGATGTCTTGTCCTATTTCTGAATATATCTACGAGGCTTTCCTCCTTCATACCATTTCCCTGTAAAAATTTTTGGTTTTTTTATCAAAAAATATATAAGATTATCAATAGGAGATATAGCCTGTTTAAAAAAAACAAAAAAACATGGTAAAAAAACACAGACCAGAAGTGGAAAAAGGAAAAATGGAGGTAAAAGCAAACAAGAGACTGGTAAAACTCATATTAGTTAAATGCAAACAGATATGCAACAGTGAAAATAGAAGAACAAAGGCCAAAGGAAGACCTTACAAATATCCAGACCACATAATACTTTTTGCCCTCATGCTTAAAATTCTAAGAGGGCTTTCCCTGAGAGATTTAGAAGAAGCTCTTAAAGACTACTTTCCTAAATGCCCAGACCATACCACCTTCCACTACAGATTCAGAAAACTCCAAAATTTATACCTACAAAACCTAATAGAAGACACAGCAAAAGAAATAATG
>JALVZP010000124.1 GCA_027037575.1 Desulfobacterales bacterium
ACAAAGGTGGGTATATTTACTAAGTTCCTTTCAGCCCCTAAGGGTGGTAAATATGTCTATACCAAGTGCCTTTTTGAAATTGCAACAAGGGCTTTAAAGCTTCATATTTTTAAATATTAATCCTAAAGAGATCTTTCGCAACTATAACATTTCCTCTATAATAGTTCTTGCATCTCTTTATGATATCTATTCTAAAACACTCAGGATAAAGGTGGGTTAAAATTAGATTTTTTACATTTGCTTCCTTAGCTATTTTACCGGCATCTGAAGGACTGAGATGTGTATCTATTTTCCAAGATTTAAGATATTCTTCAGGAAACGAGCATTCCAAAATAGCAAGATCAACATCTTTACATAGCTGGACTACATCTTCGCATAAACCTGTATCACCTGAATATGCAATTTTCTTTCCAGAGATATCTTCAATGCGAAATCCAATACTTTCTGATGTATGTTTTACAGGATATGAATTAACTATAAGATCTTTACAGTTTCTTCTGCTTTTTTTCCCCATTTCATCAATCCTTAATAGCTTTGGAGAAAGATTCAAGTGTCCTCTATATGCATTTTGGAGTCCTTTTATAAAATCCTTTGTTCCCGATGGTCCCAAGATGGTAACAGGATGAACAAAGGAGGGATCAGTGTTTTTTAAGACAAAAAGAAGATGGATAATATCTGCAGTATGATCTGGATGGAAATGGGAGATTAGGACATAGTCAATCATGGTAAAAGATAGCCCTGCTTTGCTTAGCTGCCTCAATGTTCCAGGGCCAATATCTAAGAGCAAGTTAGCTTTTTCAGACCTTACTAATAAAGAAGGAGACGATCTTTCTGGTAAAGGGATAAATGTTCCTGAACCTAAGATTACAACTTCCAATTCTATTCTCCCTTCTGTAAAATAAAAAATTAAGTCTTGAAGGAGGAGATAAAGATGTTATTTTCCATAGTAGGTTTAAATATATCCACTGAAAAGAGAAAACTCCTTCTTGAATATCTCAAAGATGTGCCAAACATTAAGCTATTTTTCCCATCCTCCATAGATGAATTCTTTAATTATAAACCT
The DNA here is from genome assembly GCA_027037575.1 of Desulfobacterales bacterium. GTDB lineage: Bacteria > Desulfobacterota > DSM-4660 > Desulfatiglandales > JALVZP01 > JALVZP01. Next base: position 1,064 of record JALVZP010000124.1, read on the forward strand.
GATCTAATTATTATTCCATCTATTCAATTATTAAGGGCCTTAGATTCAAGATTAAGTGATAAAGAGACCTCATTTATTATATGGTCAGATAAAAATATACCAGAAACAATAAGATTGATCAAAGAAAATTCACTGCTACAGGATACTTTAAAAAAGGTAGAAAGTCTTTTAGACAGAAGAACCTTGGAGCTTAAACACAAAAGTCGTGAACTTGCCTGCCTCTATAGGATAGCCATATTAAGGGAAAGGCCAAATATCACTTTAGAAGAGATTGTACAGGGTATTGTAGATATTATTCCATCTTCCATGGAAGCAGAGGATAGGATCTGTGTAAGGATACTTCTTGGATATAACGAATTTAAATCCAAAAATTTTAAATTTACACCCTGGAAATATATAAGTGATATTTTGATAAATGGAGAATGGGGAGGAAGAATAGAGTTATACTATTTTCAGGAACCATCCTTATTTATAGAAAAGGAATTGATTGATGCAATAAGTGAAAGATTAGGAAAGATAGCTGAGAGATTTAGGACAGAAGAATCTTTAAGGCTTGAGAGTAGAAATATAAAAAATATCTTAGATGCTGCAAAGGATCTTATTTATAAAGTAAATGAAAATTATGAGATAGAATACATAAATCCTGCTTTAGAGAAGGAGTTTGGACCAGTCAATAATAAGAAATGCTATGAATATTTTGGAAAAGACAATAGATGCTCAGATTGCAAACTTTCAGAGGTATTGATGGGAAATACAATAAGGAGGGAATGGAACTTTAAAAAGAAGATATATGATGTTTTGGATACACCAATAAAGAATCCTGATGGAACTACTTCAAAGCTTTCCATATTGAGAGATCTTACAGAATTAAAGAAGGCCCATATAGAGCTTAGAGAAAGAGAGGAACTTTATAGGACACTTACAGAATCAGTAGCGGATGGAGTAATCTTGGTAGAGAATAAAAAGATTATCTTTGCAAATAAGGCATTTTTAAATATGTTCAAGTTCCATAACCCACAGACTGTCATAAATATGAATGTAGAAAATATATTTGATCCAGAATTCCATCCTTTATGCAAAAAGTTGTTTGATCCCCTCTTTGTTTCTACCAAGAAAGAAGAGATAAATCAGATGAACTGGCTTTTAGGAAAAACGAACAAGGGAGATAAGATCTGGGTGTCCTTAAATGTGAATGTCATTACTCTCAGGTCAAAACCTATAATACTTGCAACGATACAGGATGTTACTGATCAGGTCTTATGGCAGAAAAAGGTTCAGGAAGAAGCAGAATACTTTAGAAAAGAAACCATAAAGCTAAAATCCACTATAAAGGAAAGGTATAAATTTGGTGACATTATAGGAAAAAGTCAGGCAATGCAAAAAGTATATGAAATGATTATAAAGGCAGCAGATTCAGATGCAAGTGTAGTGATATTTGGAGAGTCTGGGACAGGAAAAGAACTTGTTGCAAGGGCTATTCACAAACTGAGTCCAAGGGCAGATAAACCATTTGTTGCCGTAAATTGTGGGGCAATACCAGAGCAGCTTGCAGAAAGTGAATTCTTTGGTCATAAAAAAGGTGCATTTACAGGAGCATATACGGATAAACATGGCTACCTCTATGCAGCTAATGGAGGAACACTATTCTTAGATGAAGTTGGAGAACTGGATTTAAATATACAGGTAAAATTTTTAAGGGCATTTGAAACAGGAGAATATAGTCCCATTGGAGATACGAAGACCTATACTTCTGATTTCAGACTTATCTGTGCAACTAATAAAGATCTTGCACAACTCGTTGCTACGGGGAAAATGAGAGAAGATTTCTATTACAGGATTAGTGTTATACCTATTTATATTCCTCCTCTTAGGGAAAGGAAAGAGGATATCCCTCTTTTAGTAGAGCATTTTTTAAAATTATATAGTAAAGGAAAGCACCCTCCTACACTTCCTGCAAGATATATGGACATGCTTATGAACTATGACTGGCCAGGAAATGTCAGAGAACTTCAGGGAATGATTCAAAGGTATCTAAGTACAGGAAATTTCGAATTTCTTGGTAACAAAAGTCTAGATCTCTTGGAGTTTCCTGAACTGAACAATATTAGAGGAAATGGAACACTAAAGAAGGCTGTAGGTGAATTTGAAAAAAGGTATATCCTTATGACACTTCAACAAAATAGATGGCATAAAGGAAAGGTTGCTTCCATTTTGGGAATAGATCCAAAGACCTTGTATAGAAAAATGAAAAGATATGGCATTCCTTCCTGACAGTGGTGCAATTTTGCCTTATAAAGAAAATATCTAAATATGACAATAAGTTATAGAACACGTCTTCCTGAATCGGGCATTTTTGCCCAATAACTCCTATGTGTATCTCCGTAAATAACTACTCTCTCTTCATGGTATAAAATTTGCAGGATCTCCAGATAAAAGAAATCAATCTTTAATAAGCTCTAACAATAAAAAGCAGGAGGTGTATAATGACGAGTTTGTTGATTGAAAGACCTCTGCCTCATGGAGGTAGGCTGGTTGAAAGGGTGGTAAGAGATAAAGAGGTTGCAAAAAAGATGATAAAAGGATGTCCTACCTATGATATAAAGCCTACACTTCATTTTGAAACAGGGGTTCCTGTAAGAAATGTGTATAGGGAGATAATGTCTATCTGCTATGGCTTCTTTAGCCCTGTAGAAGGATCAATGACACAGGCAGAAGTTGAGAGGGTACTAAAAGAACGCAGGTTACTGAATGACTGGATATTTCCATTTCCATTGGTATTTGATATCAGCAAGGAAGATTATAAGAAGCTTGGAGTAACAAAGGGAGATCGCCTTGTTCTCAATCTAAAGGGAAAGCCTTTTGCCATATTGGATATAGAAGAGATATGGGAGATAGATGATCCTGAAAGATTTGCACACAGGGTATTTGGGACACCAGAGGATAATCCAGAGGTAGTAAGGCAACGCTTTGACAAGAAACATCCAGGATGGGTTATATACAGGAGCCTCCAGCCCATAGTCCTTGCAGGAAAATATACCATTATTAATGAGCCAAAATTCAGGCCACCATTTGATAGATTCTGGTATCCTCCAAGAAAGTGTAGGGAAAAGTTTGATGAGCTTGGTTGGAGAACAGCAATTGCGCATCAGACAAGGAATGTCCCCCATGTTGGACATGAATTCTTAATGAAAAATGCTGCATATACAGGTGATATAGAGCCATGCCATGGAATCTTGGTAAATGCTATAATAGGTGTTAAAAGAAGGGGAGATTATCCTGATGAAACCATTGTAGAGGCACAAGAGGCAGTAAGTACTGCTGGATATATAAAGCCAGAGAGAAGGTTCGTAAGTATATGCCTATGGGATATGAGGTATGGTAACCCCCTTGAATCACTTCTTCATGCAATAATAAGGCAGAATATGGGATGCACCCATCATATGTTTGGGCGTGATCATGCAGCAGTAGGTGAATACTATGATATGTGGGCAACACAGATACTCTGGACAAAGGGGATTCCAAGCTTTGGATTTGATAAGTCACCAATAGATATTCCATATGGGGTTCAGATAAGACCACAGAATATGAGAGAATTTGCATACTGTCCAGTATGTAAAGAGATGGCATATAGTGAAAATTGTGGTCATAAAAGAGAAGGGATAAGTGGTAGTCTTCTCAGGGGAATGATTGCAGAAGGTGTTCAGCCACCAAGCGTCATCATGAGACCTGAGGTGTATAAGGTGGTTGTAAAGTGGTGGAAGCACTTTGGATATCCATTCTGCAATGAGAAATATGTAAGGGATAAGGAAAGAGATTTAGAGGTTGAACTTGAAGACTTATAAAAAAGGAGGTTTAAGATGGCTCATTACATATTAGTCCTTTTGGATGATAAAAGGATGGAAAAGATAAAAGGAAGTCCTGTCGAAAAGAATATAAAATCCATGTTTGGTGGAGAACTCAAATGCATAGAGGTAAATGTGCCAGATGAACTAAGCCAGAAGATATTAAAGACATTTGATACTGCAAGGATTGATGCACGTGGTGCAATAACAGATCTTCCAGTGGCATTTATGAGGGAATTTTTCAATCAGATTGCAGAAAAGAAATCTATTGGCCCGGAAGTCATAGAGGCAACACTTGAAAAGGCAGATCAGATAAAGGAGCTTGCAGCAAAGGAATCAGAGTATCTCCCTCCGCCAGATATAGAGGTCTAATAGAAGGGAGGTGGGAAGAAAAAACTGGGAAGGACTTTTGAAAGATTTGTAATAAAAAATCCAAAATAAGGAGGTAGAAAGATGCCAAGTTATGTAATTGCTGAAAAATGTGATGGTTGCAAAGGTCAAGACAAGACTGCATGCATGTATATCTGCCCAAATGACCTTATGGTATTGGACATGGAGAGAATGAAGGCATATAACCGTGATCCATCCATGTGCTGGGAATGCCAGTGCTGCGTCAAGATATGTCCACAGCAGGCAATAGATGTAAGGGGATATGCTGACTTTATCCCCTTGGGTGCAAGTGTTGTCCCACTTCGTGGTTCAAAGGATATTATGTGGACAGTAAAATTCAGGGATGGTTCTATAAAGAGATTTAAGTTCCCAATCAGGACAACTGAAGAAGGGACAGCAGATCCAATAGGTGGTTTTCCAACACATGATGATCTAAAGAGCGAGGCACTTGCAACAGAGCCTGCATCCTTGGGAATTGATGAGGTTCCAAAATATAAAGGACAATAAATAAGGAGGGGGAAAAATGGCAAACTTTGAAACAGTAGAAGTCAACACTGATCTTCTGATAATAGGTGGTGGTATGGCAGCATGTGGCGCTGCCACAGAGGCAGCATATTGGGCAAAAAAGAATGGACTAAAGGTGACATTGGTAGATAAGGCAGCACTTGATAGAAGTGGTGCAGTTGCACAGGGTCTTTCTGCAATAAACCAGTATCTTGGGATGAAAAATGGTGAAAATACACCAGAAGACTATGTAAGATATGTCCGCCAGGACCTTATGGGAATATCAAGGGAAGACTTAGTATTCAATATTGCACGTCATGTGGATTCATCTGTCCATCTATTCGAGAAATGGGGACTCAGGATCTGGACAGATGAGAATGGAAAGTATGTCCGTGAAGGCAGATGGCAGGTCATGATAAATGGTGAATCCTATAAGATCATAGTAGCAGAGGCTGCAAAGAATGCAATTAAAGATGCAGGTGGAGAGATATTTGAAAGGGTATTTATAGTTGAACCATTGGTAGAGAATAACAGGTGTCTTGGTGCAGTTGGATTTAGTGTAAGGGAAAACAAATTCTATGTATTTAAGGCAAGGGCAACCATAATTGCAGCAGGTGGTGCAGTCCATGTATTTCGTCCAAGATCAGTGGGTGAGGGATTTGGTCGTTCCTGGTACCCACCATTTAATACTGGCTCCAGTGCATACTTCACAATAAGGGCAGGTGCAGAGATGACCTGCCAGGAAATAAGATTTATTCCCGTAAGGTTTAAGGATGCATATGGTCCTGTTGGTGCATGGTTCCTTCTTTTTAAATCAAGGGCTATCAGTGCTGCTGGTGGTGAATACATGGTAACAAGAAAGGAGGAGCTAAAGAATTGGGCACCTTATGGACTTGCAAAGCCAATTCCAGCAAACCTGAGGAACTATCTTGGTCAGTTGGATGTAGATGAAGGAAAGGGACCACTTCTCATGATGACACATGAGGCAATTGCAAAGCTCGCAGAGGCATATAAGGACGATCCAAAGGCATTTAAGAAAAAGATGAAGGAGCTTGAGGCAGAAGCATGGGAAGACTTCTTGGATATGACCATATCCCAGGCACATCTCTGGGCAGCAACAAACACAAGGCCTGAGGAAAAGCCATCTGAGATTGCAGCATGTGAACCATACTTTATTGGTTCACACTCTGGTGCATCTGGTGCATGGGTAAGTGGTCCAGAAGATATCCCAACACCATATAAGTGGGGACCAGTTAATATGACAACAGTAGAGGGGCTCTTTGCAGCAGGAGATGCATCTGGTGCATGTCCACATAAGTTCTCATCAGGTTCCCATGCAGAGGGAAGGATTGCAGGAAAATCTGCAATAAGATACCTGGTAGAGCAGAATCCACCAGAACCTAAGATAGATTCATCCAAGATTGAGGAACTCAAAAAGAAGATCCTTTCACCATTAGATCGCTTTGAGCAGTATAAGGATTACTCAACTGACCCAACAGTAAATCCAAATTACCTGCTCTGGCGTCATTGCTTGGACAGGCTGCAGAAGATCATGGATGAGTATGCAGGTGGTGTAACCATGTCCTTTAAGACAAATAAGCACCTGCTCGAGAGAGGACTTGAACTTCTCCAGTTCCTGAAAGAGGATATGGAGAAGATAGCAGCAAGGAATCTCCATGAGCTTATGAGATGCTGGGAGGTTGTCCACAGGTTCTGGCAGGCAGAGGCACATGTAAGAAGTGTGCTGTTCAGGGAAGAGACAAGATGGCCTGGATACTACTTCAGGGCAGACTTTCCAAGGATGGATGAGGAGAACTGGCACTGCTTTGTAAACTGTAAGTGGGATCCTGCAAATGATAAGTGGGAGGTCTTTAAGAAGGATGTATGGAATATGCCTGGAGTATAAATAGATAAAAAAGTGCCCCGGGAGAAGATCCCGGGGCTAAATTACGTCTTCTGGAGGGAAAGATGGTGGAAGCGACAAATCAAAATATTTTGGTTGTTGGTGGAGGTATGAGCGGAATTACTGCTGCTATAGAGGCAGCAGAGGCAGGATATAATGTGATTTTGGTTGAAAAGAGACCATATCTTGGAGGGAAAGTAACCCAGTTTTATCACTACTTTCCAAAGCTCTGTCCTCCTAACTGTGGTCTTGAGATAAATTTCAGAAGGATGAAACAGAACCCAAGGATTCGCTTCTTTACAATGGCAGAGCCAATAAAGATATCAGGAGAAGAGGGAAACTATGATGTAACAATAAAGGTTTCCCCAAGATATATAAATGAGAAGTGCACATGCTGTGGAAAATGTGAAGAGGTGTGTGAGACAGAGATAGATAATCCATTTGACTTTGGTCTGAACAAGATAAAGGCAGTCTATCTGCCCCATGAATTTGCCTTTCCAATGAGATATGTAATGGATCCGTCCATTGTAGGGACAGAAGAGGCAAAGAGGTGTCAGGAGGCATGCCCCTATGGTGCAATAGATTTAGAGATGAAGGAAAAGGTATTTGATATAAAGGCAGGTGCTATTATTTGGGCGACTGGATGGGAACCCTACGATGCAAAGAAGATAGAGTATTATGGATTTGGAGAATATAAGAATGTGATCACAAATGTGATGATGGAAAGGATTGCATCTCCAAATGGACCTACAGAAGGCAAGGTACTTAGGCCATCTGACAAGAAAGAGGTCAAAAGGATTGCATTTGTTCAGTGTGCAGGATCTCGAGATGAAAATCATCTTCCATACTGCTCTGGTATATGCTGTCTTGCTTCTCTAAAACAGGCAACATATGTGAGGGAGAAAAACCCTGATTCTGAGGTAACCATATTTTATATAGATATCAGGGCACTTGATAGATATGAGGACTTCTTTACAAAGGTAAAGCAGGACGAGAAGGTTCATTTTATTAGAAGTAAGATTGCAACAATCATAGAGGATGAAAATACTGGGAACCTGATTGTAGAAGGAGAAGATACCCACAAGGGTGAACAGATAAGGATGGAATTTGACATGGTAGTCCTTGCTACAGGAATGGTTCCCAACACCATAAATATAGAGGCACCCGATGTGCCAAAGGATAAGTTTGGATTTATCTTGAGAGAAGATGGAAGGGGAATATATGGTGCAGGTTGTGTTAGGAGGCCAACAGATGTGGCAACATCTGTCCAGGATGCCACAGCTGCTGCTATAAAAGCCATTCAATCAATTTCCAGGAGGTAATGGAAATGGAGAAGAATATAGGAGTCTATATTTGCACCGGATGCGGGATTGGAGACGCAATAGATGTGGAACCAATAAAGGAGTTAGTAAGCGAAGAATTCAATATATCCATATGCAAGGAACATCCTCATCTCTGTGGTGAGGATGGAATAAGGCTTATAAATGAGGATATAAAGGAAGGTGTGAATACGATAGTCATCTGTGCATGTTCTCCAAGGGTAAATCAGGATGTATTCAATTTTGGTGCAGACAAGATCGTAGAGAGGGTGAATCTAAGGGAGCATGTAGCATGGTCACAAGAGCCAAAGAATGAAGATACCCAGATGCTTGCAGAAGACTATGTTAGGATGGGCATTGCAAAGGTGAATAATATGGAACTTCCAGAGCCATTTAAACCTGAAGAGGAGATAAGCAAAGATATACTTGTTGTTGGTGGCGGACTTGCAGGTATGACAGCAGCACTTGAGGTGGCAAAGGCAGGATATAAGGCAATTATTGTAGAGAAAGAGGAAAAGCTTGGTGGATTCCTGAATAAGATGAAGAAGAGAATTGCTCCTCCATATGAGGATCTATATGACACAGGATTGGAGGAGCTCGTAAAGGAGGTAACAGAGAATCCAAATATAGAGGTTTATACTTCCTCTCAAATAGAAAAGACGAGTGGTGCACCTGGAATATTTCATGTGGATATAAAGACAAAGGATGGAATAGTTCAGAAGAAGGTAGGCGCAATTATTCAGGCAACTGGATGGGTTCCCTATGATCCGAAGAAATTGGAGTCCTTAGGATATGGGAAATTTAAGAATGTAGTAACAAATGTAGAACTGGAAGAGATGGCATCAAATGGTGGGATAAAGAGGCCATCAGATGGTAACCCTCCAAAGAATGTCCTCTTTATCCAGTGTGCAGGTCAGAGGGATCCAGAACATCTTCCATACTGCTCCTCTGTATGCTGCTTGGTCTCCCTAAAGCAGGCCTCTTACATAAAGGAGCAGGATCCAGAGGCAGTATGCTACATCCTATTTAAGGATATGAGGACAGTTGGACAGGCAGAGGAATTTTATAAGAAGGCACAGCTTGCAGGAAACATATTTATAAGGGGAACAGTAACACAGATAGGAGAGCAAGGGGATAAGCTCTTTGTAGAGGCAGAAGATGAGTTCTTAGGAGAAAGGATCAGGATTGAAGATCTGGATATGGTTGTCCTTGCTACTGGAATGGTTCCAAGCTCCCAGCCTGAAGAGCCTCCCAGGATGAAGGCACCAGAAGGGGCTGAGGGTGCAGATGAAGAAGGAATGATAGAGGTTCCACCTGATTCTGGATTCTATGCAAAACCTGCACTTAATCTGGAATACAGGCAAGGCCCAGAACTTCCAACCTTAAAATATGGTTTTCCTGACTCCCATTTTATCTGCTTTCCATATGAGACAAGGAGGACAGGTATATATGCGGCAGGATGTTTAAGAAGACCCATGGAAACAGCAAAGGTCATAGATGATGCAACTGGAGCTGCAATGAAGGCAATACAGTGCGTTGAAATGACAGAAAGGGGAATGGCAGTTCATCCAAGATCAGGAGACCTGAGCT
>JALVZP010000125.1 GCA_027037575.1 Desulfobacterales bacterium
TATCAAGGAGGCTAAATTAAAGGAAGGTATTTTTCTTTTTGGTTTCTTTTCAAGGTCTTTAAAGTCTCCAATAATGCATTTTGTTTTTACTTCAAGTCTGTTTCCAGAAATTAAGGATTTTGTTGCCTCTACAAAATTTTTTGGAGGATGAGATTCCTTCTTTTTCTTGGATACTTCCTTAGGCTCTACAATTAAGGTTGAATCTTTTGGAAGGATACAGTCAGAAATTTTTAAGTATTTGAATACATCATCTTTTGGTTTGCCAAAAATCAGGTTGTTATATATGGAATAGCACGCATCTTTTTGTTTTTGCCTTTGAGTGCACTTTTTCTTAACCTCATCTTCTACTGAGGGATATTCATGGTTTCCTACCGCTGTTCTTATACTTCCTTTGATGGATGAACCTGGAAGATAGGGATTAAAGTTTGTTCCATTTCTTGGAAAAAGCTCTACAATCAGCCTATTTTCTTCTCCCTTTCCTTCAGAAACTTCCCTATAAAGCTGGTTAAAATGAGATGATGCAATCTCTATTTTGTAAAGCAAAAAATCTTTTACATCACTTTTGGCTATAATCTTTCTAAGCTCTAAGTAGTTAAATCTTTTTAAAGCATCCTGAACTTCTGGGTTAGTGCTATTTTTATCCAGCCATTTCTCTATATCGAAGAAGATCAAGTAGCTTTTTCCATCTTCTCTTTGAACTGTATAGGATAGAGCATCCAATTCATATCCACTTCCAATAAATACTGGGGTCAAGAATTTTATTTTCATTGTATATACTTTCACGGCTTACTCCTTAAGATAAAATGGTAAAAATAGTCCATATCCATAATGACGGATGCTACTGTCTCTATGCACATCTTTAAGTAATTCTCCTTTTGGAGGCTCTTTGGTTTTAAATACTGATCCCGGATTAAGCATAATTAATGGCTTTTTAAATGGATTTACAGCTCCTCCAGTAGGAGAAGAAACTGCGTAATCTTCTCCAAGTTTTCCAAATTTTAGTATTGGACTGTAAAAGACATCGCAGGAAGGGAATTTATGAAAGCCAAGAAGAGAAAGGCTCATCCATGAATTTGCATTCTCTAAATGGAATATGCTTTGGTCAAAGTTTTCTTCAGAGATCTGAATTTGACCAGCGCCTGTGGATTTATCTTTTCCAAAGCCTGAGGGTTCTATGTATTCTTTCCACACAGTGTCCCAGATATGTTTTACATCCTCATCTTTAAACCAGACATAAAGATCTAAACTGGATTCAGGATCCATCCACCATTCTCTTTCAAAGTATAAGCCTCCTTCTTCTAATACAGTGCTTTTTTCTCTCGATATAGTGTTATGAGGATGAATTATCTGTTTCATAGATGGCTCTTTTTCCTGTTCATCCTTAGCAAGTCCCTTTAGAAGACTTATCTCATCCATACTTTCTCTAAGATCCTTCCAGAGACAGACAGGGATATACTTTCTTTTTCGAATCTTCTTTAATTTAGAAAGACCTACGAACAAAGCTTCCTGATCATTTCTTGCTTCTCCTGCAAGCTCTTTTGCAAGCTTTCTTATGTCATCTCTTTTTGGAGAAGGAAGGATTGGTTTTGGAAGATGATTTTCTGGAAATGCAGAGGATATCTTTATTAGTGGTTCTTTCTCCATATCAGCCAAAAATTGTATAAGCTTTTCTTTACCAAAGATATATTTTATTCCCCAGCAGATATGCCCAAATATGGTGTCAGACTGAAGTGGGGTTCTTAAGCGAGAAAGAAGTTTTATTCTGTATTTTTTAAGCATTATCTTCTCCTTACTTCACATTAAATTTAGGCTTAAGTAAGAGGAAAGATTTTTCTCTTCTTGTTCTTCATTATCTTTGATTACCTTAATTTCCTCAAACTTAATATGACCACATCCTCTTGATCCATTTCCTCCAAGTGCATCAAGTTCAAGAAGAGCCATCCCTTGTTTAACAAACTTTAAGATTGTATCTTCATCATCTTCCTCAAAGATACGAACACTCATATCAAACTTAAATTTTACACCTTCAGGGACTCTTTCTAAGGGTCTTGGATGTTCTGCTGTTCCAGTAATCCTATTAATAGTATTTTCGTATTTTATTTCCAAAGGAAGCTCTCCATTTTTAAAATCAATTTTCCATTTCTTTGTCATAAAAGAATCTCTTACCAGAAGTCTTGTAGGTCCTATACTTGTTGCTTTATTTGCTGATGCTCCAACACCAAATACTTTGCATATCAAACAATCTTCTTTACCACAGTCACAAGGGCCTTCATTACTACCAATCCTTCCATATCTTAACTCTAAGAGTGATCTTATCTTTCCTTTTAAGGAAGAACCCGGGATATAGGGTTCTCCTGTAATAGGGTGTTTTATTATAGGTTGATCAAGACCTCCTATTTCAAGAGCTACATCTCCAGCGCCAATATGGAGCCCACTTAAAAGTTCTATTGTGCCACATATGTTTATAATCTTTTGAAGTTTCATGATATTTAAACCTCCTTCTTATTAATCATTTCTCAAGTTATCGGGTGCAACATAATAGTAATACCCAACAACAGCCTCAAAATATTTAACAAAATCCTCAAATTGCTCAGAAGAGTTTATCTTCTTTATGCGCTTTTCTAAGAAATCCTTAAGTGCTGATGGAATCCTTTTTCTTGCTAAAGCATAATTTGCATTTGCTACTAACATTGCAAGCATAGGTGATATTTTTTCAAATGCCTCTTGTTTCTTATCCTCCCTCCCATGATGCAAAGTTTCATATTTCATCCTTAGCCTTTTAACCTCATCAAAAAATTTCCTTAATTGATTTGTAGTAAGCTTTTTGTCCTCAACCAATTTTTCTGCTTCTTTTTTAGCATCTTCTAATATTTCCTTTTTAGTTAACATGACTTACCTCCTATCTTCTTATTGCACAAAGGGCATATTGAATGCCCACAATATTAGGAGCTAATCTCTTCTGCCCAATGGGATCTGCTTTTTCAAGTAGCTTATCTATCTCGTCCTTGTTAATAACTTTCCCATCCTTATCTGTTTTGACAATGTTTCTTGCTATATCATAGCGAAGATGAGGATAAAACATTAGATCATCAGCCTTTTTATTTTCCTCATACCTTTTTGCCTGCCTTATATATGTCAGAAACCTATACAAAAATGCTCTATTTATTTTGGAATTTTCATCATCTACCCTTTCTTCAAGCCACTTTCCAAATTCAACCTGCTCCTTTAGCTCATTCCAAGAGAGGATTTCATCAAATATACAGACACCATTCTTTCCCTTTCTT
>JALVZP010000126.1:0-612 GCA_027037575.1 Desulfobacterales bacterium
TGGAGCAAATATAAGACGAACCCTCTTATCTATTGGATGCCAGTGTATATTCACCTTTTTAAAAAGAAACTTGATTCTTCTCCTTATCTTTTTTAGAAAATCCTGATCTGGAATGCTTTGTAGATGAACAACATATACATCATGTCCTTTTCTTACAAGCTGATTTGCATACTCATATACGACCCTAAATCCTCCTACTGGTTTTATTGGATATTTTGGGAGGAGAAAGGTAATCTTCATAACAGGTTTTTATACCAAAAATGAGGGTGCTATTCTATATAGAGCATTTTAGAAGGATTGGAGGCGGAGAAAATGCTGCCATATCTCTGTGTAGGGAATTGAAAAGGAGGGGATATGAGATATATGTGATTTCAAGGGATGGGGATGAGATTGAAGGAATAAGGTTGATTAAAGGATTTTCAAAAATAAGAGAAATAGCAGAAAAGATAAATCCAGATATTAGCTTTGATTGGGGACTCTTTGAAAGGGCAGATATATCAAGGCTTGGTGGAGGGATACATGAGGTATTTCTGGAATACGATCTTCTTTCAAGACCACCCATTTTAAAACCAATAATTAGATGGATCTATCTTAATTCAAAAAAGCATATAG
>JALVZP010000126.1:622-3281 GCA_027037575.1 Desulfobacterales bacterium
ATAAAGAGATTGTCTTTCTCTTTGTTGCACACAATCTGAGGCTAAAGAATATAGGACTTCTTAAAAAGGTATTTGATAAGCTGTATAAGAGATATAAAGTGATCAAACTTGTAGTTGTTGGAAAGAGAAGACCAAGCTTTAAAAGACCATATCTTATCTATACCGGTGAGATAGCTGATATGCCAGGGATATACAGGATGGCAGATGTCCTTGTTCATCCAAGCTATTTTGATACATTTGGAAGCGTCATATTAGAGGCAATGGCATCTGGAATTCCTGTTATCTCAAGCAAATATACTGGATCATCTGAGATATTAGAAGATTCAGGAATTGTTCTCCCTGTAGGAGATAATGTAGAAAAGATGTGGGAGGATGCTATAGAGAAGATGATGGATGAAGATATAAGGAAAAAGATGGGAGAAAGGACAAGGTCTATCTCTGAAAGATATGATCTTAAAAGCTATACAGATAAAATAGAGGAGATATTTCAGGAATGCTCTCATTCATTATAAGAAGCCTTATACAAAAGGCAATTACCCTCTTTTTTATATCCATCATCTCCTTTTTTGTAATACATCTTGCTCCTGGAGAACCAAGCCAGATAAATCCAATGAATCCAAAATTTACGCCTGAGCTTATAAAAAGATTCAGAAAGCAGTTTCATTTAGATAAGCCCCTCTATGAGCAATATCTGATATTTTACAGGGATCTATTTTCTGGAAGACTTCGCTCTTGGAAGGATGGAAGACCTGTATTAGAAAAGATATGGGAACGCTTCTTAAATAGCCTTCCTCTCTTTATTGTAGGAACACTCCTTACATGGACACTTTCCTTTCCTGTTGGAATACATTCTGCAATAAGAAGAGGTAGCATCTTTGATAAAACTGCCACATTCTTTTCCTATCTCTTTATCTCAATTCCAGGATTCTTCTTTGCATATGTCCTAATCATATTCGTTGTAAACACATTTCATGTCCCAGTAATAGGAATGAAGACATTTGGCCTTTATTCTGGAAAGATGCACATGCTTATGGACAGAATCTGGCACATGCTTATTCCATCTATCCTGAGTGCAACTGGGGGAATAGCAATACTTTCAAGATATGTAAGGAGCCAGATGCTTGAAGTAGAAACTCAGGACTATATAAGGACTGCAAGGGCAAAGGGACTTCCAGAAGATGAGGTGCATTACAAGCATGCACTAAGGAACGCACTCCTTCCATTTGTTACCATGTTTGGATTAGTTATTCCAGGACTTATTGGAGGATCTGTAATAATAGAGTCTATATTTTCATGGCCTGGGATAGGAAGGATGGCATATGAGGCAATACTTTCAAGAGACTACCCTGTAGTCATCACCCTGAATTTCATATCTGCTGTGCTTGTCCTTATAGGGACATTTATTTCTGATCTTCTCTATATGATTGTAGATCCAAGGGTGAGACTATGAATAGGGGATTCTGGTCTGCTCTAAAAGAAGATAAACTTGCAATGCTTGGCCTATACATATTCATTGTATTCTTCATTGTCTCTATCTTAGGACTAATTCTTACATCTGGAAGAAACCCCATATTTGATCCTTCAATGATCAGGCTTTCAGAAAAGCTAAAGCCTCCTTTTTCCCATGCAAATAGGGATATCCTCAGGCCTGATCAGATCCCACCATTTGGGATATACATATTTGGGACAGATGATCTTGGAAGAGATGTATTTTCCAGGATGCTTCAGGGTGCATGGGTATCCCTTACAGTAGGATTTGTATCTGTTGGAATCTCTGTTGCAATAGGTATCCTTGTTGGAGGAATTGCAGGATACTTTGGCCAGGAATATATCAGGATATATCATCTGCTTTCAGTAGTATCTATTTCCCTTTCTTCTTTGTTCTTCTTTAAGAAGGTCTGGCATCTTTCAATCCTATTTCTCTTTCTCCTTTTCTTCCTCATCTATCTAAGAAAAAGATCCAAAATTCTAAATGTTGGACTGTTTACAATAGATACACTTATTACAGGAATAATAGATATAATGCTTTGCTTTCCAAGCTTTTTCCTTATTCTAACCATTGTAGCGTTCATTCCAGGAAGCCTTTATAGCATAATGGCAGTAATAGGGCTTACAAGCTGGATGGGGACAGCCCGCTTTGTAAGGGCAGAATTTCTTTCCCTAAGAGAAAGGGATTTTGTCCTTGCTGCAAAGGCACTTGGAGTAAGTGATTTCAGAATCATTCTTAGGCACATGCTTCCAAATGCAATGGCACCTGTCCTTGTTTCTGCAATACTTGGCATTGCATCAGCAATACTTACAGAGGCAGGTCTTAGCTTTCTTGGACTTGGTGTCCCTCCACCACATGCAACATGGGGAAAGATACTTTCTGATGGAAAGCAATATCTCTTTGATGCACCATGGCTTACATTTATCCCTGGAATAGCAATACTCATAGTGGTTCTGTCCTTTAATCTTTTTGGAGAAGGTTTGAGGGATGCACTGAATCCAAGACTCAGAAGATAGCATGGAATATATCCTAAATATATTAGGGCTTAGTGTTGGCTTTCGTATAAAAAGGGATTTTGCCCTTGCTATAAGGGATGTAAGTCTCAAAGTAAAAAAGGGTGAAATTGTCTGTGTTGTTGGAGAAAGTGGTTGTGGAAAGACAATAACTGCC
>JALVZP010000127.1 GCA_027037575.1 Desulfobacterales bacterium
CTTATTACTGAAGATATGGCAGAAAGGCTAAGGGATGCAGGGATCTCATATGTTGGTATAAGCCTGGATGGGCTTGAGGAGATAAATGATAGATTCAGGGGGGTAAAAGGTGCATTTAAAAAGGCAATGGAGGGGATAGAAAATTGTAAGAAAAAGGGGATAAAGGTTGGCCTGAGATTTACCATAAATAGATTCAATGCAAGTGAGGTCCCAAAGATATTTGATCTTTCTAAAAAGGAAGGAATTGATAGAATCTGCTTTTATCACCTTGTATATTCAGGAAGGGGATCTTCCCTTATAAAGGATGATTTAAGCCATGAGGAGACAAGAAAGATTGTTGATCTTATTATAGATAAGACAAAGGAGCTTTATGATAAGGGAATTAAAAAAGAGGTGCTTACAGTAGACAATCATGCAGATGGCCCATATTTATATCTTAGGATGCTCAGGGAGGGAAATCCAAGGGCAAAGGATGTGCTTGAGCTGCTCAAGATGAATGGGGGAAACAGCTCTGGAAATGGAATAGGATGTATAAGCTGGGATGGAAGCGTTCACGCTGATCAGTTCTGGAGGCATTATAGCTTTGGAAATGTCCTTGAAAGGCCATTCAGTGAGATCTGGATAGACACCTCTGATCCTCTTATGGCAAAGCTAAAGAATAAGAAGAGGTATGTAAAAGGAAGATGCTCTGTTTGCAAATGGCTTGATATATGTGGAGGAAACTTCAGAGTAAGGGCAGAGGCAGTAACAGGTGATATATGGGCACCTGATCCAGCATGCTATCTAACAGATGAGGAGATAGGGATATGCTGAGAATAAGGCCAAGAAGACTTAGGAAAAGCCCTGCTATAAGGGATATGGTTAGAGAGACAAGGCTTTCTGTAAAGGATTTTGTTTATCCGATATTTGTCAGATATGGAAAAGGGATAAAAGAGCCAATTCCTTCTATGCCTGGCCAATTCAGGTATTCTGTGGATATGGTAGTAGATGAGGTAAAAGAGGTATGGAGCTTAGGAATTCCTGCAATAATACTTTTTGGAATACCAGAAAAAAAGGATCATATTGGAAGCAGTTCATGGGCAGATGATGGAGTTGTTCAGCAGGCAATAAGGGAGATAAAAGATAGCATACCAGATATTGTGGTAATAACAGATGTATGCCTTTGTGAATATACAGATCATGGACATTGTGGTATCCCAAAGGATGGAAAGATAGAAAATGATATTACCTTAGAGTATCTTGCAAAGCAGGCAGTATCCCATGCAAAGGCAGGAGCAGACATAGTTGCTCCTTCAGATATGATGGATGGAAGGGTTGCTGCAATAAGGAAGGCATTGGATGAGGAAGGATATCAGGATGTTGCAATACTTTCCTATGCAGTAAAGTATGCATCTGGATTTTATGGGCCATTTAGGGAGGCAGCAGAGTCTGCACCAATGTTTGGTGATAGAAGCACATATCAGATGGATCCAGCAAATGCAGTTGAGGCAATAAAGGAGGCAATGCTTGATATTGAAGAAGGTGCTGATATGATAATGGTAAAGCCTGCCCTTCCCTACTTAGACATCATATACAGGGTAAAACAGATAAGTGAAATCCCTGTTGCCGCATATAATGTAAGTGGAGAATATTCCATGCTTAAGGCATCGGAACAGAATGGATGGCTTGATGGAAAGAGATGCATGATAGAGATGCTTACCTGTATAAAAAGAGCTGGTGCAGACCTTATAATTACCTATTTTGCAAAGGATATGGCAAAGGAACTTGCAAATGAGTGAGCTTAGACTTGTTGCATGGGAGATTACTAAAAGATGTAATCTAACATGCCTTCACTGTAGAGGATCCTCAGACTTAGAAGCATTAGATGGCCCTTCTAAGGAGAGATCCTTCCAGATACTTGATCAGATAAAAGAGGTAGGAAGACCTGTGATAATACTTACAGGTGGAGAACCCCTATTAAGGGAGGATCTATTTGATATTGCAGAATATGGATCATCTATTGGAATGAGGATGGTTCTTGCAACAAATGGGACTCTGCTTAACAGAGAGAATGTAAAAATGATAAAGGAGTCAGGGATAAAAAGAGTAAGCATCTCTATTGATAGTGCAAATGAAAAGGAACATGATGAGTTTAGGAATGTAGAAGGTGCATTTAGAAAGGCAATTGATGGAACAAGGATCTTAAAGGAAGAAGGGGTAGAGTTTCAGATAAATACAACTGTTACAAGGAGGAATCTCAATCAGATAGGAAGGATAATGGATATGGCAATAGGGCTTGGTGCAGCAGCCTATCATATATTTCTCCTTGTTCCCACAGGAAGAGGCAGGATGCTCAGTAAGGAGGTAGTTGAAAAAGAGGAGTATGAGAAATTCCTTCTTTGGCTTTCAAAAAAAAGCCAGAGTATTCCTATTCACATAAAACCTACCTGTTCACCTCAGTATTATAGGATACTTAGGCAAAAAAAGATTGAATTTAAAGGACATGGACTCGATTCAGTAACAAGGGGATGCCTTGGAGGAATATCCTTTTGCTTTATATCTTCTGATGAAAAGATACAGCCATGTGGCTATCTTGAAATAGAGTGTGGTAATTTAAAAGAGAAAAGCTTTAAAGAAATTTGGGAAAGCTCTCCTATATTTAACTCCTTGAGGAACTTCTCCCTTTACAAAGGAAAGTGTGGAAGATGTGAGTATATAAGATTTTGTGGAGGATGCAGAGCAAGGGCATATGAGATAAAAGGAGATTACTTAGAAGAGGATCCTATCTGCTACTATGAGCCAAAGGGAAATAGACAGAATTGATAAGGCAATATTAAATGAGATCCAGTCTAATTTTCCAATAGTTCCTGAACCATTTAAGGAACTTGGAAAGAGGTTGAGTATTCCAGAAGATGAGGTAATAGAAAGGATAAGAAGGCTTAAAGAAAGAGGAATTGTAAGAAGGATTGGGGGAAATTTCCATTCAAGTAAACTAAATTTTGTAAGCACACTCTGTGCAGCAAAGGTCCCTGAAGATAAAATAGAGCTTTTTGTAAAAGAGGTAAATAAATACCCTGGTGTAACACACAATTATTTAAGGAATGGGAAATATAATATCTGGTTTACATTTATTGCAGAAAGCATGGAATACATAGAAAATGCATTAAAGGAGATCTCTGAAAAGACAGGAATAAAAGAGATACTTAATCTTCCTGCCATAAGGATGTTCAAGATAAGGGTGGATTTTGAGCTCTGATGTATCTTCAGGAAAAGATAGAAG
>JALVZP010000128.1 GCA_027037575.1 Desulfobacterales bacterium
GCTGTTCAATCTCTTCTTTCTGATCTGTTATTCCAGGAAATACTAGGTAGTTTATCATTGTATAAAGTCCCATCTCTTTTGATACATGAACAGATTTTATCACATCCTCAAATTCATAGTCCTTTGGTCTATAATATGCTTCATATAAATTTTTTCTTACACTATTCATGCTTATCCTTATAGAATCAAGCCCACTTTCTGCTATTATTTTTATCTTTTCTGGATCACTTCCATTTGTATTCAGATTTATTATTCCTCTTTTAGTCCTTTTTCTTATCTCCTTTATACTTTCTGCAATAAGCTTATATTCCATTATAGGCTCTCCTTCACATCCCTGACCAAAGCTTACAATGGGATCAGGTGCATTTTCCAGGTGTATCACAGCAAGATTTACTATTTCCTCCTTTGTTGGAGTAAACCTTATTCTTTCATGGGATGCTGGAAATGAGCCTTCTGGCTGAAATGAGAGACATCCAAGACATCTTGCATTACAGGATCTACTTACTGGAATTGGTGCTTCCCATCTTATGAAAAAAAGGTTCTTTGCAGCAAAGCAGTGATTGATTAGTGCGCAATCCATAAGGTGTTTTATTAATCTTCCTGTAGGATATTTAGAGACATATTCCCTGATCTTTCTCACAAGCTTCCTATCATCATATTTTCTTGGATCCCATTTTGGGTTTTTTTCTACCCAAAATCCACATATCCAGTATCTATTATTTTTAAATCCAACTGCTGTATATGCCCAGGCAGGAAGGAAATACTTTTTTTTAAAATAATCCGCTGCTGGAAGATGGGTCCTAACTATACCTGGCTCAGGAAATGCCGCAACTGCATTTACTTTCTCTCTTTTTCCATTTATCCTAACATAAGGGACTACTACATACTCTTTTGTTTTTGGATCAACTCCAATAGGGGGACAGTCTGGAATGTAGAATAGCTTGCTATACTCTGGCATAGGCATAAGATCTTCTGGCTCAATAGGGTGTGGCTCAAGGCCTGAAAATCCTGCCATTTTATAATATGGATGATCATATATTTTTCCATCTTTATCAGAAAAAAGCATATTTGGAAGATAATCTAAATCTCCCATATCTAAACCCTGTAACCTAATTTCCTTAATACATTTTCATCCTTTGTCCAATTCTTTTGGACCCTTACAAAAAGATCTAAATAGACTTTCTTTCCAAATAAAAATTCAAGTTCCTCTCTTGCTGCCTGTCCTATTTTTTTTATCATCCTCCCACCCTTTCCAATTATTATCTTTTTTTGTGAATTTGTTTCTACATATATCTTTGCAGATATAATAATCATATCCTTTTCTGGATCTTTCTGAACAAACTCTACCTCCACAGCAGATGAATATGGAATCTCCTGTTTTGTGAAAAAGAATATCTTTTCCCTTATTATTTCTGCAATCACAAATTCAAGTGGTTGATCTGTTTTCATATCTTCTGGATAGAACATAGGACCTGGTTTAAGATGCTTCTTTATTTCATCTATTAATCTATCCAATCCATCATTCTTTAGGGCAGAAATAGGAACAATTGCATCAAATGGATATAAATCCTTTAGTTTATCTATCATTGGAAGAAGATCTTGCTTTCTTATAAGATCAATCTTATTTATCACCAAGATAGTGGGTTTTCCAAGCTCCTCTAATTTCTCTATAATTCTTTCTACCTCTGGATCATCAGGATGTTGTGCATCTATCATAAGAAGTATGAGATCTACATCCTTCATTGCCGAAAATGCAGTATCTATCATGCTCTTATTGAGCAGTGTCTTTACATAGTCATGTATACCAGGCGTATCTACAAATATAATCTGAAAGTTTTTTCCATGATACACTCCAACAATCCTATTTCTTGTTGTCTGAGGCTTTGGAGTAACAATAGAGATTTTTGAGCCAAGAAGATTATTTAAGAGTGTTGATTTTCCCACATTCGTTGGACCAACTATTGCTACAAAACCTGATAAAAATTCTTCTTTGTTCATCTTATACCCCTTCAATCCTTATTTTTTCTTCCTTAAGAGAGGCATCAGGGAGTATTTTCAAAATTTTTATTCCTGTCTCTGATTCGATCAGCTTTATCCCTTGATTCTTATATCCCCTTACAAGAGGAATAAGGTTTGGATAAACAAATATACTTGTGCTTGCTTTATCTTTTAAGTTTCTAAGCATCGGCAAAATTCTATTTTTTATAAGCATTTTAGATCTCACAAGAAAACCAAAAGATGGATGCCATGGGCCAGCAACTATATTCCTTTTCAAAGATTCAGAATTCATTAACCCTATCCTTATTACAGGTATTCCTCTCTCTTCTAATTCCTTTAAGGCATCTGAGCAGATATCAACTGCCTCCTCTAAGCTAAGAGGAGTATATTTTCCTTCTCTATACATCCTTTCGAGTTCTGTCCCTTTTACAACAACAGTAGGATATAGCCTTACCATATCGGGATGAAGGTTTATCACTTTTTTTATTGTATTCATAAAGGTTTCTTTTGTATCACCTGGGAGACCTGCCATAATCTGGATTCCAACCTGAAAACCTGCTTCTTTAAGCTTATAAAGAGATTCAATTGTATCCTTAGATGTATGTCCTCTTTTTGAAAGGGTAAGAACATTATCATCCAAAGATTGAACACCAAGCTCAACAGTATTTACATTATGTTCCTTCAGGATATCTATAATATGATCATTTATGGAATCAGGCCTTGTAGAGATCCTTATGCTTTCTATTATGCCTTTTTCTATATAGTATCTAATAACTTCTAAGAGACTTTTCATATACTTTATAGGAAGATTTGTGAAAGTGCCTCCATAGAATGCCACTTCTATTTTATCTTTCCACCTTTTTGATCTGATAGCAGTCTCTATGGTATCCTTTACTTTGTCTATATCAACCTTTATGCTTCCTGTTATCTTTTTTTGATCACAAAATACACACTTATGTGGACATCCTTGATTAGATATAAATATAGGAACAATAAATCTTTTTAATCTCTTTTTAGCCACTTAAGTCCCTCCTTTGCTGCCATTTTTTCTGCTTCTTTTTTACTTCCTCCTACACCTTCCCCAACAAGTCTTCCTTTAATAAAAAGACCTACTTTGAATGTTTTTCTGTGAGGAGGTCCTTTTTCTTCTATGATTCTATATTCAGGCAATGTCTTATAAATCTTCTGAACCTCCTCTTGCAATTGGGATTTATAGTCTTTAAAAATTTCTTCATTTTCTTCTAGATATTCTTTAAATATCTTTTCCACCACTTCAAAGGTATATGAAAAACCCGCATCTAAATAAATTGCACCAAATAATGCCTCAACAGCATCTGAAAGTATAGATATGTTTTTTCTACCACCAGCTTTCTCTTCTCCTTTTCCAAGAAGAATAATTTCATCTAATCCAAGCTTCTTTGCGATCTTGGAAAGCCCTTTTTCAGATACTATGGAAGCTCTAAGTTTACTAAGCTCTCCCTCCTTTGCTTCTGGAAATCTTTTTATAAGTATATGTGCAATAGCAAGGTTTAAAACAGCATCTCCTAAAAATTCCAATATTTCATTACTTTCTCTCTTTTTCTTAGTCTCATTTAAATAAGAAGAGTGTGTAAGTGCCTTTAAAAGAAGAGAGTGATTCTTAAATTTATAGCCTAAATTAATGTACAGTTTCTTTATCTCCATTACTTCATATATCATACCA
Source organism: Desulfobacterales bacterium (assembly GCA_027037575.1). Taxonomy (GTDB): domain Bacteria; phylum Desulfobacterota; class DSM-4660; order Desulfatiglandales; family JALVZP01; genus JALVZP01. The sequence continues at coordinate 3,701 of JALVZP010000128.1, forward strand.
TTTTTCCCAATAATCTATTATATTTTTTTGATAAATTTTTTCTTGACACAAACCTTTTCTTTTTTTATAGAGCATTCTCAAAAATAAGGGTAGGCAAAAAGGTGATGAGTTTAGTAGAGGAATTAAAGAAAAAAAGTTCAAAGATTTTAAAAAAGTGGCAAGATTCATTAATAGCTTCTTATCCAGAGGATACACAACATTTTTTAAAGAAAGAAAAGGATAAATTTGCCAATCCTGTTGGATATATCTTTAAAAATGAATTGGAAAGGCTATATAATGGATTTGTAGATGAAGATCAGGATAAGATTAATTCATCATTGACTGAAATTATAAGAGTAAGAGCAGTTCAAGACTTTTTCCCATCTGCAGCAATTAACTTTATCTTAGAACTGAAAGAGATCATCAAAAATGAAACTAACTGGGAATCCTTTTCAATAGAAGAAAAGGAAGCTTTGGATAAAAAAATTACCTCTTTACTTCTCTTGGCGTTTGATATATATGAACAATGTCGTCAGAAGCTTTATGATCTCAGAGTACATGAAGTAAAAAAGCATGTAATGGGTCTTTTAAAAATGGCTAATTTGGTATATGAAATCCCTGATCCAACAAAATAAAAGAGGGGTGTAATTCATGAACTTCTTAGTAGGACTAATATTTTCGGCAATAGTAGCAATTGTTGTTTTGCTTGTTCCATGGATTGGTGTGGGTGTCTTACATCTATATACTATATTTGGCATAGTTGTTCCTTATCTGGCTATTCTTATATTCTTAATTGGAATGATTCTTAGGGTAATTGATTGGGGGAGATCTCCAGTTCCATTTCGTATTCCCACAACAGCAGGCCAGCAGTGGTCTTTCCCCTGGATAAAACATAGCTGGATAGAAAATCCAAAAGATTCAAAGGGTGTTATAGTAAGAATGGCCCTTGAGGTGCTTTGCTTTAGATCCCTTTTCAGAAATGTCCGTTTAGAATATAGAAGGATAGAAAATCTCCCAAAAGTAGCATTTGAATGGGAAAAATGGCTATGGATGGCAGCAATTGCATTTCATTATTCTTTCTTGGTTATATTTTTAAGGCATTTCAGGTTCTTTACTAATCCAATCCCATCTTTCGTCAAGATCATCGAGAAATTAGATGGCTTTTTCCAAGCTGGTGTTCTTCCAATCCCGGGTCTTACTATACCAGAAGTATATATTACAGATCTGCTTCTTTTAGCAGCAGTAACATATCTTCTTTTAAGAAGGCTCTATATTCCACAGGTAAGATATGTTTCTCTTCCATCTGACTATTTTCCCCTTTTCCTTATCTTGGGAATCGGGACAACAGGGGTTCTTATGAGATATTTCCTAAGGGTAGATGTAACAAAAGTAAAAGAGCTTGCCTTTGGACTATTTAAGTTCCATCCACATGTCCCAGATGGAATAGGAACTATCTTCTTTATCCACCTCTTCTTTGTATGCACTCTTATTGCATACATCCCATTTAGTAAGATCTGTCATATGGCAGGGATATTCTTAAGTCCTACAAGGAATCTTTCAAATAACAGTAGATTTAAGAGACACATAAATCCATGGGATAACAAGCCTGCTTGGGAATATCCAGGAATGGTCCATACATATGAAGAATATGAGGAAGAGTTTAGAGATGTCATGATAGAAGCTGGAATACCTGTAGAAAAGATGCCAGAAAAGAAAGAAGAAGAAAAACCAGAACAAGAACAATAAGGAGAGGTAAAAAATGCGTCCAAAGAATGTGCCAGAACCAGAAGAATTATCAAAGATTGATCATAAGCCACCACTTTTTGAAAGCTGGATGGATAAGAAGCCAGAATTCAAACCAGGATTTTATTGCTATGGTGCAAAGGCAAAGAATATTGCTGCAGTAGGAATGCCCAATCCAAGGGATTGGAGTCCTACAGATGAGGATTGGAAGCTCCCTGAAAACTGGAAAGAGATATTCCTGAATGGAATGAAGGAGAGACTTGAAAAATACCGCTCTTTCAAACTTTTTATGGACATATGTGTAAGATGTGGTGCATGTGCTGATAAGTGTCATTATTTTATTGGTTCTGGTGATCCTAAAAATATGCCAGTCCTCAGGGCAGAACTTCTTCGTTCTGTCTATAGAAAATATTTCACCACAGGTGGAAAACTTTTTGGAAAACTTGCAGGAGCAAGAGAACTTACGTTCGATGTCTTAAAAGAAATCTGGTATTACCTCTACCAGTGTTCTGAATGTAGACGCTGTTCCCTATTTTGTCCTTATGGAATAGATACTGCAGAGATAACCATTCTTGGAAGGGAACTTACAAATCTACTTGGGTTAAATACAGACTGGATTCAGGCATCTGTTGCAAACTGCTATAGAACAGGGAATCACATTGGTCTTCAGCCTCATGCATACAAGGATATGATAGAGTTTTTATGTGATGAATGTGAGGAGGTTACAGGAATAAGGCCACAGCCTCAATTTAATAAGAAAGGTGCAGAAATACTGTTTGTTACTCCATCAGGTGATGTATTTGCAGATCCAGGAACATATACATGTATGGGTTATCTGCTTCTATTCCATTACCTACAAGAAGAATATGGTTTTGATATTACCTGGAGTACATATGCATCAGAAGGTGGAAACTTTGGTTACTTTACCTCTCATGAGATGGCAAAGAGGCTCCATGCAAAGATATATATGGAGGCAAAGAGGCTTGGAGTAAAATGGATACTTGGTGGCGAATGTGGGCATATGTGGCGTCTTCTTAATCAGTATATAGACACATTTAATGGGCCACCAGACTATTTAGAAGAGCCAGTATCTCCAATAACAGGAACAAAGTTTGAACATGCAAAGGGGCATAAGATTGTCCACATCGTGGAGTTTACTGCCGATCTTATAAGGCATAACAAGTTAAAGCTTGATCCAAGCAGAAATGACCATCTTGTATTGACCTTCCATGATTCCTGTAATCCTGCAAGAGGAATGGGATTCTTTGAAGAGCCAAGATATGTAATAAAGAGTGTATGTAGAAACTTCTATGAGATGCCTTCAAATACAATTAGAGAACAGACATTCTGCTGTGGAAGTGGCGCTGGTCTTAATGCAGGTGAGAATATGGAGCTCAGGATGAGAGGAGGGCTTCCAAGGGCAAATGCAGTAAAGTATGTGCATGAGAAATATGGTGTGAACATGATGGCATGTATCTGTGCAATAGATAGGGCTGCACTTCCTGTCCTTATGCAATATTGGGTTCCAGAAGTGGATATTACAGGTGTTCATGAGCTTGTAGGAAATGCATTGGTGTTTAAAAATGAAAAGAAAAGGACTACAGACCTACGAGGAAATCCCTTCGTAGGTGCAGAGGAGGAGCAAGGGGATGCTGTATGATGGAGCAAAGATATTAACAGGTCTGATCATAGGTGTATTATTCTTTATTTTTCCTTTTCTCTATGATGCAGGAAAGCCTTATAAGAAGCCAGAGCCAAAGCTTACTGAAAAGGCAAAAAAGGCTGGAGAGTGTGTCCTTTCAAAGCAGTTTATGAGGACATGGCACATGCAGCTATTGGATGAATGGAGGAATGATGTAGTAAGAAAAGGGATCCACTATTATAGGCCAAGAGAGATCGCAAGGGAGATGAAGTTGGACAAAAGGTTATTCGACCAGCTTAGGCACTATATAAGCGATGGGACAAGGATTTATGTTCCAAAATCAGACAAAGTTTATTATATGAGTTTGCAAAATACCTGTCTTGACTGTCATTCAAATAAAAAGGAATTTTGTGATCAATGTCATAATTACTTGGGGGTTCATCCCTATTGCTGGAATTGCCATATTGCTCCGGAGGAAAAATAATGGGTGTTAACAGGAGAGAATTTCTAAAGATTATTGGATTATCAGCCTTATTTGGTATAGGTGCAAAATCTGCACTTCAACTTTTGGCACCGGGTGAACTGGAAGCATCTGTTCCTCCTTTAACTAAGGAAAAGAAGATCCAGTGGGCAATGGCAATTGATATGAAAAAAGTAGATGATCAGCTTTTAGACAAAGTAATTGAGGCATGTCATAAATACTATAATGTTCCCAAGATTCCAGGTCCTAAGGAGTTAAAATGGATATGGAAAGAAGACTTTGAACATGCATTTCCTGAGCAGGCAGAGGGGGCATATGTAACAGAAGAAGTAGAAAAGATGCACTTTCCACTTTTGTGTAACCATTGCGATAATCCTCCATGCTGTAGGGTTTGCCCTACAAAGGCAACCTTTAAGAGAGAGGATGGAATTGTGATGATGGATTGGCATCGTTGTATTGGTTGCAGATTTTGTATGGCAGGTTGTCCATATGGTTCAAGGAGTTTTAATTGGGGTGATCCAAGAAGGGTAATGAAAAATAAGGATTTAAGAAAACTTAATCCTGATTTTCCTACAAACAAAAAGTTTCCTACTAGGACAAAAGGTGTGGTTGAAAAGTGTATATTCTGTTATGAAAAGGTAGACAAAGGAGAACTTCCAGTTTGTGTAGAAACAGCAAACAAGATAAAGAAAGGGAGTTTCATATTTGGAAACATACTTGATCCTGAATCGGAAATCAGGAAAGTATTAAGGAAAAGATTTGCATTGAGAAGAAAGCCTGTCTTGGGGACAGGACCAAATATATTTTATTTAATATAGAGGGTGAGAGGAGCCATGATACAGACAATTTTCAAAGGATCAAAGAAGTATGGTTATTGGATCTTGTTTTTGTTAGCAATAATAGGAGTTGCTTTTATTTGCTACATGATGCAGTGGCGAGAGGGATTGCTTATTACAGGAATGAATAGAGATGTATCATGGGGATTTTATATTGCTCAATTTACTTACTTGGTTGGTATTGCAGCATCAGGTGTAATGGTTGTTCTTCCATGTTATCTACATAACTATAAAGCATTTGCGAGGATTACAGTATTTGGAGAATTTCTTGCTATTGCAGCAGTTCTGATGTGTCTTATGTTTATATTTGTGGATTTAGGAAAACCGATGAGGATGCTGAATGTCCTATTTTATCCTACCCCTCATTCTATCCTCTTTTGGGATATGATAGTTCTAAATGGTTATCTGTTATTAAATATCCTGATTGGATGGAATGTCCTTAGTGCTGAAAGAAAGGGAGTTCACTATCCTGATTGGGTAAAGGTATTGATATATATATCTATCCCTTGGGCATTTAGTATTCATACAGTAACTGCATTTATATACGCTGGACTTCCTGGAAGACCTTACTGGCTAACTGCTATAATGGCAGCTCGATTTCTTGCTTCTGCATTCTGCTCTGGGCCTGCACTCCTTGTAATCCTTTGCCTTATCATCAGAAAGGTAACGAACTTTGATCCAGGAAAAGAGCAGATAAGGACTCTTGGAGGAATAATTGCTTATGCAATGATATTGAATGTATTTTTCTTCTTCCTTGAACTTTTTACTGCATTTTATAGTCATATACCAGAACATATGAAGCCTATAATTTATCTCTTTAAAGGACTTAATGGACATGGAAGACTTGTTCCTTGGATGTGGACTGCAGCTATATTTGCTTTTATATCCCTTTTATTGCTTATAATTCCACAAACAAGAAGAAAGGAAGATACCCTTCTTATTGCCTGTATTTCCGTTATTATAGCAACCTGGATAGATAAGGGATTAGGTTTAATTATAGGAGGATTTAACCCAAATCCTTTTGGTAGGATAACAGACTATTGGCCCACAAAGCCTGAGGTGATGATTACTCTGGGAGTCTATGCATTTGGTTTTTTGGTTCTTACTTTGCTGTATAAGATGGCTGTTTCTGTAAAAGAGGAAGTGGGCGCATAGGAAAAAATAATTTAAGGAGGATAGATCATGGCTTATCAACCAACAGTAGATCCGGACAAGTGCCAGGGATGTGGTGAGTGTGTAGAGGTATGTCCAGTAGATGTCTATGAGCTTCAGGATGGAAAATCTGTACCAGTAAATGCAGAAGAATGTTTGGGATGTGAAAGTTGCGTAGAAGTATGTGAGTATGAGGCTATTACAGTAACAGAAGTGTAGTTTTTATGGAGTCAAAATAATAAAAGCCTGCCTCTTGTAAGGAGGCAGGCTTTTATTTTATATTTTATTATTACATTTTCTTTTTTTTCTGATGGCATGTATTACATCTTCTGAGCTTCTTATACTCAGCTTTACTAATCTTTCCTTCCTTTGCTAATTGCTTATGGCATCCCATGCAATTTTTATGATATGCATGCATTAGATCCATTGGTTTTTGTCCTTTCTTTTTAATTGGATTATGGCATTCTGAACATTTTTTTACAGGCTGTCCTTCTTTCCATACATTTTTTCCATTTACATAAACATGGTGGCATTCTGTGCATGCTATCTTATGCTCTTTTACATGCTTTTCATGAGAAAACTTCACAGGACCTTTTATATATCTTTTATATCCTGTGTTATGTATAATTACAACTGAAGGTGGGGTAATATCATTTGCTTTTACCCAATAAACTCCACCAATAAAAAGAAAAACTACACCTACCAGCATCCCTATAATCTTTCTTTTTCCCATAGCCAACCTCCTTTAGAATATTTTTTAATGTAAGTTGAACCTATAATATGCACCAATCAGAATTATGTCAACATTTTAACGGCTCTTTATCAAAGTGCGTGGAAACAACTTTCAAGTGATAAGAACCCCAGTATCATCTTTCTACGATACACCTCCACATTTTTTAAGCCAAAAGAGATACGCTTTAACATCTTAATCTTAGTATGGCATCCTTCTGTAAAGCCATTAGTAGTATGATTGTCAAAG
>JALVZP010000129.1 GCA_027037575.1 Desulfobacterales bacterium
TCCATCCTCTTTCTCAATCCTGCTTATTGCTGCCTGTGGACATATAGTAATGCATATTCCACAGTCTCTACATTGTCCGCATGATGCACATTCCTTTGCGCAGTCTTCAAGATCCTCAAAGGAGAGCTTTCTTGGATCAAAGTATTCTAATTTTATCCTCTCATAAGGAATTGGATCCTTTTCTTCTATCTCTGGTTCCTTTTCTGAAAGTATTGCGTCAATTGCAATTGCAGCAATCCTTCCTGCGCCAATGGCATCTGTAAGTAGACCAAGCTTTACCACATCACCAATGGCAAATATCTTTGGATCTGAGGTCTGGTAATATTTGTTTGTTTTTACAAATCCCCTTTCTGTCTCTACACTATCAGGAATTATTGAATCATCTGGCATATCTCCGATAGATACAATTACCATATCTGCTGGAACAAGTTCTCCAGTATCCAAGAGGACTCCCTTCTCTGTAATCTCCTTTGTAAAGCATGGCCATCTAAACTTTGCACCGATTGCCTCTGCTGCCTCCCTTTCTTTCCCAAAGGAAAGTGGCTCCTGAATATCCAACAATGTAATATCCCTTGCTCCAAGCCTATAAGCCTCTGTAGCTGCATCGCATCCAACATTTCCAGCACCTATTATTACAACCCTTTCAGGAACCTCTATGGCATCCTGCTTTGTCTTTTTCAGGAACTCAAGTGCAGGAACAAGCCTTTCCTTTCCAGGAACAGGAAGTATCCTTGGCTTTTGAGCACCAATTGCAAGAATTACGAAGTCATATTCTTCCTTCAGATTCTCTATGTCTTCTTTTGTCAGATTCCTCTCAAGATGCACATATGGGATAACCTTCCTTATTCTTTCAAGTTCCTTTTCCAGGACCTCCTTCGGAAATCTGGAAAAAGGAATCATGGTAAACATCTTTCCACCAAGCTCTTTTTCTCTATCAAATACAACAGCATTATGTCCTCTGAGCCTCAACTGCCATGCAGCAGAGATTCCTGCAGGTCCTCCACCAACAATTGCTATCTTTTTATCCCCTAAGGGAGGAAGCTCTGGTATTTCTGCATCTATACTCTTTTGCCCAAGAAGCCTCATATCTAATGCAGGCATCATCTGCTTTGTCTTTGTGCATGCCTGCATACATGGATTTGGGCAGAGATAACCACATACTGTTGCAGGAAATGGGGAATAGGAAAGGACTAAATTTATTGCCTCTTTTAATTCTCCTTCCCTTATAAGTTTCCATCTTTCAGGTATGGGGATACCACTTGGGCAGTTTGCCTGACATGGAGCCAGGTATTTCTTGTTTTCCCACTTGGGAACATATCTTCTATAGATTCCTGTTGCAATAACAGGTATTGGCTCTGGATCTATCTTTATAAGATCTCCTACAAGCCCTCCTTCACCAAGCTCCTTCTCCCATACCTCCATCCTGAATACATGCATGGACTTTCTTGGCTTTGGCGCCCTTTCCATAGGTGTCGTTGCAACAAGAAGCTGCCACTCTTCCCTCTTAGAAAGCTCTGGAAAGAGCTCCTCTTTATCGATCCTTTCCAGGAATATCTTCAGATTTCTTACAAGCCAATCCCATTCATTGTCATCTATAGGAACAAGTTTTGCGTCATGTGTGCTGAAGCCCTTATGAGGCCCTCTAAAGAATATCTTTCCACCGACCATTCCAACACAGGGTCTATATCCAAGCACATTTTCAGAATCCTGTGGATTATATCCGCATATAACGGCAATCCCGCCTGCCATAAACTCTGCAAAATAGTCTCCCACACTACCAAGAACCCAAAGCTCTGGAGGGTCAAACCTGGGATTCCTCTTTGTCATTGTCATGCCTCTGGCGCCTATGTTTCCTGCTATATAAATCTTTCCCTGCGCCATGGCATTTCCTATTCCATTTGTTGCATTCCCATGGACAATGATCTCTGCACCTGCATTAAGCCATCCCACATCATCTGATGCAGGTCCCATTACTTCTATCTTTGTATTGGGGAATCCCATAGAGCCAAGTCTCTGACCGGGTGTTCCAGTAATCCTTACATATACATTTTCAGAACCTGCCCTCCAGAGTCTTCCTCCTATTCCATGCTGTCCAAATGCCTCAACTTCTATGTATCTGTATCCCTTGGCAACTGCCTCCTGAATCCTCTCTTCCAGTATGCGTGAATCAACCCTTCTTCCGTCTTCTATTCCCCTTATTATGCAAAACTTGTCTTTTTCTATTTTTATTTCCTTAAAGCCCATCTCTTAAGCCCTAAACAACATATTTTATTTTTAGACGCTCTGCCGCATCCTTATCATCAATTCCAAGTGCATCAGACATTCCTATTGGAAGGGATGTAGATCTTCCAAGAGGAGCAACAATCTTTCTCAATTCTGTATCAAATGTCAGGAATATATCTACTACCCTCTCTGCAACCTTTTCAGGATCAAGCCTTCTATATAGTCTTGGATCCTGGCTTGTTATACCCTTTGGACACTTCCCTATATTGCAGATATTACATCTGTCATTTTCAGAACCAAGGCATCCTGCTGCTGCCTGCATAATGTATTTTCCTACCTGAACAGCACTTGCACCGAGCATAATCAGTGCCGCTGCATTTGCAGCAAGATTTCCCTTCTTTCCAACTCCACCTGCTCCTATTATAGGGATCTCATTTTGCATACCAACCTTAACAAGGTTTAAATATGCATCCCTTACATTACTTGCAATTGGATGACCCATATGATCCATAGATACATTATATGCTGCACCAGTTCCTCCATCCTCTCCATCAATTGCAAGGGCAGCAGCATATGGGTTTCTGGTAAGGTTATTTAAAACTGCAAGAGCAGTAGAAGTTCCTGATATCTTTGGATAAACAGGAACCCTAAATCCCCATGCCATATACATGGACTGAATCATCTTTGCTACAGATTCTTCAATAGAGTATTTTGTCTGATGAGTTGGAGGACTTGGTAGACTTACTCCTGGAGGAACACCCCTTATTGCTGCAATAAGCTTATTTACCTTATACCACATGAGGAGACCACCATCTCCTGGCTTTGCTCCCTGACCATATTTTATTTCAATTGCACACGGATCTTCCTTCATTTCAGGTATGGCCCTTATTATCTCATCCCATCCAAAGTATCCGCTTGCAATCTGAATAATCATATACTTTATGAATCTGGAGCGGAGAAGTCTTGGTGGAACACCACCTTCACCAGTGCACATCCTTACAGGCATTCCAAGCTC
>JALVZP010000130.1 GCA_027037575.1 Desulfobacterales bacterium
CTTGAAGAAAAAGAGATAGAACATATTAAGGGAATGATAACAAAGAATGAAATAAGGGCATGCGTAATTCATAAATTAAGGCCTCCCAAAAAAGGAGTGATATGGGACATTGGTGCTGGTTCAGGATCTGTAAGTATAGAGCTTGCTCTTCTTTCAAAGGATTTGGAAATCTATGCCATTGAGAAAGATTCAATAGACTTAATAGAAGAGAATATAGAAAAATTTGGCATAAAAAATTTAAAGATTATAAGAGGGGAGGCTCCATATTGTCTTCATGGGATTCCTGATCCTCAGAGGGTTTTCATAGGAGGAAGTGGAGGGAAACTTGATCAGATACTAAATTTTGTTTCAGGGCTAAAAAGTCTTGAAATATTAGTTATTACTGCTGTATCAATGGAAACATTGAACAATGCTATTGAAATCCTTGAAAACAAAAATTTTTTAGTAGATATTTCCCAATTAAATGTTTCAAGGATAGAAAAAAGGCATGGGAAAAGCTTTTTTAAGGCCTTAAATCCAATTTTTGTAATAAGAGGTAGAAGATGAAACTTTATGTAGTGGGAATAGGTCCTGGAGATCCTGAATTAATCACAGTCAAAGCAAATAAGATATTGCAGTCAGCAGGATGCATTATCTATCCTGGAAGCCTTGTAAGTAAAAAGATTATTGAGTTTCTCAAAGGGCTTAAGGCAGAATTATATGACTCCTCAAAACTAAAATTAGAAGAGATCATTGAAATTATAGAAGGATATATAAAAAAAAGGCAGATAGTAGCAAGACTTGTAAGTGGAGACCCTTCTATTTATAGTGCAATTGGGGAACAGATTGAAATAATAAAGGAAAAATCAATTCCGTATGAGATAATTCCGGGGATTTCTTCTGCTATGGCTGCTTCAGCAAAAATGGGCTTAGAGCTTACCATACCTGAGATTTCTCAAACCGTAATCTTTACAAGATTTGAGGGAAAAACTGGTGGAGCATCTAAGGAAGAGATTAAAAAACTTGCCTCTGTTAGAGCCACATTGGTATTCTTTTTAAGTGCCTCACTTGTCCATGAACTCGAACAGACCCTACTTGAAGTTCTTTCTCCTGAGACCCCTATTGCAATTGCTTACAAAGTAACATGGGATGAAGAAAAGATCATCTATGGAACACTTAAAGGGCTTTCACGACTTATAAAAGAAAATGAAATAAAAAGGACCGCACTTATCTTTGTTGGAGAAAGCTTAAGGGCAATAAAAGAAAAGCTAAATAAGAGGTCAAGGCTTTATGACAGAAATTTTAAATGGGGCTAAGGCTATAGTCTATCTTACAGAAAGAGGAAAAGCATTAGCTGAAAAGATTCTTCAATTTTTCCCTGACTCTCATTTATACAGGCTTAATAAAAAGGATATTCCTCAGATATATAGGAGCTATAGGGCTATCATATTTATAATGGCAACAGGTATTGCAGTAAGAAGTATTGCTCCACTAATAAAAAGCAAAAAGACAGACCCTGCTGTTCTGGTTATGGATGAACATGGAAAACACATAATTCCTCTTATTGGAGGACATCTTCAAGGGGCTAATGAACTGGCAAAAACCCTTGCAAGTCTTTTAAACTCAAATGCTGTTATAACAACAGCATCAGATCTAAAAGGAATTCCAGCACTTGATTTGTGGATTAAAAGATGTGGATTTAAGATTATAAATCCATCTTTACTTCCAAAGGTAATGTCAAAACTGGTTGAAACAGGAAGACTTAAATTATTTAAGGAAAAAAATGTTCAGATTCCTTTATTAAAATACTTTCAACTGACAGAAGACCCTTTAGAGGCTGATATTGTCATAACAAATAGGGATTATAAAGTAAAAGGCCTGCTTCTTTCACCCCAAAATCTATTTATTGGTATTGGATTTCATGAATGGATTACTCAAGAAGAGATTGAAGAGAATATAAAAGAAGTCTTATTTAAGAATGGTCTCCTTTTTGACTCAATTAAAGCAATTTCGACAATTGATAAGAAGGCAAAGCATCCTTCTCTTTTAAGTTTTTGTAACAAATATGGATTCAGACTCTTTGGTTTTTCCTCTGAAGAACTTAATAAAGTGAAAGGAATAAGCCGTTCAGAAATAGTATTTCAGGCGGTTAAGGTATCTTCTGTGTGTGAACAGGCATCTATTATGGCAAGTCAGGGAAAACTCATTGTTCCAAAGCAAATCTTTAAGGATATAACAGTTGCCGTTTCAGAATCCGAATTTATAGTGAAGGGGAAATTATATATTGTTGGAACAGGACCTGGCTCTCTTAACTCAATTACACCAATGGCTATAAGTGCCTTGAGGAGTTCAGAATTAATAATTGGTTACAGGACCTATTTAGAGCATATAAGACCTTTGATAGAAGACAAAGAGGTATTATCCTACTCAATGACAGATGAAGTAAAAAGGGCTAAAAAGGCAATTGAAGAGGTATTAAAGGGAAAGATTGTATCTTTAATAAGTGGAGGAGATCCTGGAATTTATGGAATGGCTGGAGTGGTTCTTGAAATCCTATCAAAAAATAATACTGATATAGAGATTGAAATTATTCCAGGTATCTCAGCCTTAAATGCATGTGCTTCTAAGGTGGGTGCTCCAATTATGAATGACTTTTCTGTAATAAGTCTTTCTGATAGGCTTACCCCCTGGCATATTATTGAGGAAAGATTGGAAATGTCTGCAAAAGCTGATCTTGTAATTGTTATATATAATCCAAAAAGCAAAGGAAGGAAGGAACATCTTACAAAGGCAAAAGAAATTATTTTAAGGCACCGTGCAAAGAACACACCTGTAGCAATAGTAAAAGGAGCAATGAGAGAAAATGAGTTTATAATCCTTACAACACTTGAAAAGATGGATGAACATCTTGTTGATATGCAGACAACAGTAATAGTAGGAAATTCTAAGACTTTTGCTTACAATAATTGGCTAATAACTCCAAGGGGCTATGAAACAAAGTATGAAGAACAATATAAACTAATTTATAGAGAAAGTTCTAAAAGCTGATTTATCACGGAAACAGCTAAATGAGAGCCTCCTTTTCTTCCTTTTATAGTTATATAAGGAATCTTTTTCTGTGCCATAAGCCTTTCCTTTGCCTCAACTACATTTACAAATCCTACCGGCATCCCAATTATTAAGGAAGGAAAAATACCCTTTTCTTCTATTATGTCCAGAAGCCTTAAAAGTGCTGT
>JALVZP010000131.1 GCA_027037575.1 Desulfobacterales bacterium
TATTTAGTGATTACATATATTCTCTCCTGTTGCTAATGTTCCCCTTATATACTCTTTTATTGCCTCTATTGCATCTATTTGGGGAGCACCTACTATTGCCTTTATGCCATATTCATCAAATAATGCTAATGCTCTTCTTCCCATTCCTCCCGTAATAATCACATCTACCTTTAATTCATTCATCCAGCGTGGTATAATTCCAGGCTCATGTGGCGGAGGAGTAAGCATCTGAGTATTTTTTATTTCAGCATCTTCTATATCTGCAATTAGAAATTTTGCTGCATGGCCAAAATGCTGTGATACCACATTTCCATCAATAGGAACTGCTATTCTCAAAACCTTCTTTTTAGGAACCTCTCCTGAAGAAGCCTTTTCCTCTTCAAACTGACTTATTCTCCTTTCTATCCTCTCAAGCTGTTTTCTTAACATACTTGCTTGCTCTTTTAACTCCTCTAATTCGGATCTTGAAACTGATCTCATTCCATAATGTTCTGAAACTGTTGGCTCAGAAGAAGGAGTTAGCTTTCCTGCTTTAAAATCTTCAATTGCCTCTTTTACTGTTCCCTCATATCCTGTTATTACCTTTATGCCTGCTGCATTTAATACCTGCATTGCCTTTGGTCCACAATTTCCTGTAATTACCACATCTGCATTTTTAGATGCCACAAATTGAGCAGCCTGGACTCCTGCACCCCCTGAAAGAACTGCACTCTGATTTTCATACGCTTCATATTCCATTGTATCTGGATCTACTATTATAAAATATGAGCATCTTCCAAAGCGAGGATCCACTTTTGAATCAAGATCCTTTCCTGTTGCACTTATTGCAAGCCTCATATTAAAACCTCCTTATTTATTTGGATTTTAAAATTTTGCCCTACGGCATCTTCCTTCTGTTTCACAAGGAGGAGAACTACATCTTTCTTCCCTTCCACAACATGTCCTTCCTGCTGATCTTTGATAACCAGAAAATGTAAAAGATGAAGTAGAAATAACCTTTTCCATCTCTTTGCTTCCACAATTTGCACATACGATCTCCTGTTCATGACCATTTAAAATAAGGAACTCCTGTATTTTTCCGCAATTCTTACATCTGTATTCATAAATTGGCATCTTCTTCCTCCTAATATTTTGAGCTAACGCTCATAAGACAATAATACTTTTTCCCTCTTTTTTCAAGAATAAAGACATAGAATTCCTGGCTTTATATCTAAACTAAATAAATCAAGTAAGATAAGTAGAATATAAAATTTTGTTTTCTATTAATTCTTTTTTTGTCCCATGGAACACAAGAGATCCATTTTCAATGACATAAGCCCTGTCTATAAGAGGAAGAACAGGAAGTGCGAATTGTTCTGCTATAAGAATACTTGTATATTCTTTTAACTTTATTATTGAAGATAAGAGCTCTTCATAAAGGGAAGGAGCCAAACCAAAAAGTGGCTCATCTAAGAGAAGGATCTTTGGATTTGGTATAAGTGCCATAGAAATAGATAACATACGCTGCTCCCCACCACTTAAAAGCCCGGCTTTTTCAGATCTTAGGGATCTAAGATAAGGAAAGACTGAATATACAAAATCTATCCTTTCCTTTCTCTTTCTTTTATTTAGCAAAAAACTTGCTATATGAAGATTTTCTTCCACACTACTTTCTGGAAAAACAAAATCTTTTTCTCTACAAAGAAGAATACCCATCTTGGCCCTTTTATGAGGCCAAAGATGGGTAATATCTTTTCCATTAAAAAATATTCTTCCTCTTATGGTAATTCTCTGACCTCCTCTTCTTTCCTCTTTTCTTTTTATATCCAAAAGAAGACCAGAGATAAAATTTAAGATAGTACTTTTTCCCGAGGAATTAGGGCCAAAAACTCCGACTATCTCTCCTTCTTCTACAGAAATATTTATATCATTTACAGCTATAGCATTTTCAAAAAATACTATGACCCCTTCTGCATAGAGCATTATTATCTTTGTCTTTGGTGTTTTTGATAATGTTTCCTTAGCATTTCTGAACCCTCTTTCTCTCCCCACTCCTCCTCATGTCCTTCCTTATACCTTCTATGTTTCTGATAATGCTTTTGAATCGTTCCTCTCCTTTTCCAGTGCTTTCTCATCATCTCTATAAGCATCTTAAATCTCTTAACTCCAAGTATCTTTCTTACTCCAAGAACATACTGAAATCTTGTTTTCATAAGCTCCATCTTGAGCTTTTGAATCTCATCAAATTTTTTCATAAGCTCATTTTCACTTGCTTTTTCAGAAAAAAGCATATCTCTAAGACCTGGCCTATTTTCTCTAATCTTTTTTCTCAAGGCTAAAACCTTCTTTTTTACATTAGTTAAGAGTTTAATTAGTTCTTCTTTTTCCCGGGCTGTAATCTTTATCCTGGATGAGATAGAAGGACATTTCCACCACTCACTCAATGGAAGAAGAAAATGATGCCTTGTATGATATCCTTTTGTTTTATGCTTTATTGCATAAGCTGGACTTAGAAAAATGGCTATTCCAATTAAGACCCCTAAAAAGCTTGCAAATCTTATTTTCATAATAGAACCTCCTTTCTTTTATCAGGTGGAAAAATATATCATAATAATAAGCTGGTCAATAAAAATATGCTTCCTCTAAAGGAAAAGATAAATATTCTACCAGAAGACTTTATTGTAGAAGAGGTAATGGAGATTCCTCCTTTAAAAGGGGGATCTTATGCGTATTATTTATTAAGGAAACAGAATTGTAGCACCTTTGAAGTTGTTCAGGATCTATCAAAAAGACTTCATATTCCAAGAGACTATATCAGTTTCTCTGGACTAAAAGATAGAAGAGCTATAACTACACAATATATCTCTATAAAGGAAGGAGCAGCAAAAGATATAGAAGGGACAAGATATAGGCTTTCCTACCTGGGTCATGGGGAAAAACCAATCCTTCTTGGTCAGGCAATTGGAAACATATTTACCATTACACTTAAAAAAGTTGATGCAAAAAAGATAAAAAAGAAACTGTTTAGAACAGAAAAGATAGGAATACCAAACTATTTCGGAGAACAGAGATTTGCCGGCGAACTGTATAGCCCAAGGCCAATAGCAACATACCTTATAAAAAAAGACTATGAATCTGCCTTAAAAGAGCATCTTTGCCATCATCCTGACAGCGAAATAAGAGAGAGACTCAGGAGACACTGGGATATCCCAGAAATTCTCCTT
>JALVZP010000132.1 GCA_027037575.1 Desulfobacterales bacterium
TATTGAATGGGCAAAGAGAAAGAGGATGAGAATTGTCCTTCCAGAAGGAGAGGACGAAAGGATACTTAAGGCAGCAGAGTTTATAATTAGAAAAGGAGCTGCAAATATTATTCTTCTTGGAAATAAAGAAGAGATAACTCAGAAGACAGGTCTCCTTGGAATAGATCTAAATGGAATAGAGGTTATCTCTCCAGAAAAGCACCCAAAGATAAAAGAATATGCAGAGATATTTTATGAACTTAGAAAGTATAAGAAGATGACGAGGGAGCTTGCATATGACATCATGCTAAATGACAGAAACTACTTTGGAACAATGATGGTGTATGTGGGGGATGCAGATGGAATGGTATCCGGTGCAGTTCATACAACAGCAGATACCATCAGGCCAGCATTTCAGATAATAAAGACAAAGCCAGGATTTTCCATAGTATCAAGCATATTCTTTATGTGCCTGAGGGATAGGGTGTTGGTATATGGGGATTGTGCAGTAAATCCAGATCCGAATGAAAGGGAGCTTGCAGAGATTGCAATAAGCTCTGCACAGACAGCAATGCAATTTGGGATAGAGCCAAGGGTTGCAATGATATCCTATTCTACAGGAGATTCTGGAAAGGGAAAGGATGTGGAAAAGGTAAGGCTTGCCACAATGATCGCTAAGAGGATGGCAGAGGAAAGGGGACTTAACATAAAGATAGATGGGCCAATGCAGTATGATGCTGCAGTTGATCCAGAGGTTGCAAAGAGAAAGATGCCAAGAAGTGAGGTTGCTGGAAGGGCAACAGTGTTTATATTTCCTGACCTTGATACGGGAAATACAACATACAAGGCAGTTCAGAGATCAACTGGAGCAATTGCAATAGGACCAATACTTCAGGGTTTAAGGAAGCCTGTAAATGATCTGAGCAGGGGATGCACCGTAAAGGATGCGATAAACACAATTGCAATTACTGCTATTCAGGCACAGGAAAATGAGGATACTGGTAATTAATACAGGAAGCTCCTCCATAAAGTATCAGCTCTTTGAAATGAAGGATGAATCTGTTATCTCATCTGGGATAGCAGAAAAGATAGGTGAAGAAATAGGTATCCTAAGGCATAGGGAGGATGGAAAGGAGGAGATTAGAAAAGAAAGGTTTCCTGATCATAGAAGTGCATTTATCTTAATCGAGGAATACCTTAGGAGAAAGGATATATCTGCTGTTGGGCACAGGGTTGTTCATGGAGGAGAGAGGTTAAAGAAATCAGTTATAATAGATGAGGAAGTAATAAAGGCAATAAAGGAAAATATACCGCTTGCACCAATTCATAATCCATCCAATTTAGAAGGAATAATCATCTCAAAGGAGCTCTTTCCAGATATCCCACATGTTGCAGTATTTGACACGGCATTTCATCAGACAATGCCAGATGAGGCATTTCTATATTCTATCCCATACAGGCTTTATGAAAGATATAGGATAAGAAGATATGGCTTTCATGGGACATCCCATGCATATATCTTGGAGGCTTCAGCATCTTACTTGGGGATTCCAAAGGAAAAGGCCAATCTAATAACAATACATTTAGGAAATGGAGCAAGTATTACTGCAATAAAAAATGGAAAATCCATTGATACAAGTATGGGAATGACCCCCTTAGAAGGGCTTATGATGGGAACAAGATCAGGAGATATTGATCCTGCAATACCATTTTTTCTCATGGATCATGTAGGGCTAAGACCAGAGGAGGTATACAGGATCCTAAACAGTGAAAGTGGACTTAGAGGAATATGTGGAAGAAATGATATGAGAGAGATAATTGAGCTAAGAGAAAAGGGAGACAGAATGGCAGATCTTGCAATAAGGATGTATACAAGGAGGGTAAAGAAATATATTGGTGCATATATGGCAATCTTGGGAAAGATAGATGCAATTGTGTTTACTGCAGGAATAGGAGAAAATTCCCCTTATATCAGAAGAAAGTGCCTTGAAGGACTTGATATATTTGGAATAAGGATTGATAAGGAGAAAAACAGAAGAAATGAGAAGGAGATAAGTTCTGAGGATTCTTCTATAAAAATCCTTGTCATACCAACAAATGAAGAGCTTAGGATAGCAAGGGAGACAAAAAAGATCTTGGAGGAGATGGGATGAAAAGAAGCGATAAAGTGCTTAAGGGAATAGAAAGGGCACCTCATAGATCCCTTTTTAGGGCAGATGGATTTTCAGAATGGGAGCTTGAAAGACCAATAATTGGAATAGCAAACTCCTTTAATGAGATCATACCCGGTCATATCCTCTTAGACAGGATTGCTCAGGCAGTCAAGGCAGGAGTATATGCAGCTGGAGGAACACCAGTAGAGTTTAATACAATTGGAGTTTGTGATGGAATTGCAATGAATCATGAAGGAATGAAATATTCTCTTCCAAGCAGAGAGCTTATTGCTGATTCCATAGAGATTATGGAGATGGCACATAGCTTTGATGGCTTAGTTCTTCTTTCCTCATGCGATAAGATAATACCTGGAATGCTCATTGCAGCAGTAAGACTTAATATACCATGCATATTCCTTTCAGGTGGTCCAATGCTTCCTGGAAGGGTTCATGGAAAGGAGATTGGTCTTGACAAAGTATTTGAGGCAGTTGGAAGGGTAAGTATAGGTGAGCTAAATGAGAAGGAGCTATATGAGATAGAATGCAGTGCATGTCCAGGAGCAGGATCATGCTCTGGTCTTTTTACTGCAAATACAATGAGCAACCTTGCAGAAGCACTTGGGATTGCACTTCCATACAATGGAAGTATTCCTGCTGTGTTTTCTGAAAGGATAAGGCTTGCAAAGATGGCAGGGATGAAGATTGTTGAGCTTGTTAAAAGGGGGATAAAAGCAAAGGATATAATGACAAAGGAGGCATTTTATAATGCAATAGCACTTGATATGGCACTTGGTGGATCAACAAATACTGCCCTTCATATACCAGCAATTGCATACTATGCAGGAATAGATCTTACACTAAAGGACTTTTCTAAATTTACTGAAACTATCCCTCATCTTGCTTCCCTTGTCCCATCAGGCCCATATCATATAACAGACTTCTACTATGCAGGAGGAAGTCCTGCTGTCCTTTCAGAGCTTAGGAAGGCAGGTCTCATTGATGACAGACAGATGACAGTATATGGAAAGACACTTGGAGAGATGTTAGATGAGATAGGTTCAGAAAT
>JALVZP010000133.1 GCA_027037575.1 Desulfobacterales bacterium
AATAAACTCCTTTTCCATCTATTCCCTCTTTCCCTACAGTCCATGCACAGAGCTAAATGAGCTTGATCTTGTATTTGGGGCAGAGAAGAAGCTAAAGGATGCAATAGTTGAGGCATACAGGATATATGAGCCAGATCTCATAGTAGTTATCCCTACATGTCCTTCTGACATGATAGGAGACGATATAGGATCAGCCGTAAGGGAGGCAAAAAAGGAGGTCAGATGTGAGGTCATATATTCAACAGGAGAGCTCATTAAGGGAAGGCCAATAGGATACCATGATGTGATCTACAACCTCTTTGATCAGCTATTTCCAGAGGAGGTCAAGACAGGGAAAATAAAGGATTCTGTAAATATCATTACATTTCCGATACATTCATCTGAAAAAAAGATGGATGAGATGAAGGAGATACTTGAAGAGATTGGAATTAGGGTAAATAGGATTATATTTCAGGATACATGCCTAAGGGACATATATGAGATTCCAAAGGCAGAGCTAAATATTACCGATTCAGAAAGCCCAGAGATAAGGCTTATAAAGAAGAGACTCGGCATACCCTATTATGTAACCTCCTCCTTTGAAGAGTCCCCTTATGGAATAGGGCCTACAAAGAGGATATTTCTGGAGATAGCAAGATTTTTCAAGAAAGAAGAGGAAGCAAAAAGGGTATTGAGGAAAAGAGAGGAGGAGATAAGGGAGGAGCTTAAAAGAGAGGCAAAAGAGCTTTCTGGATTAAGGACTGCCCTTGTTGGTGGATTCCTCTATGGGATGGGAAGATTGGTTTTAGAACTTAATATGAGCCCAGTTCTTCTTATTTACAAGACATATGGCCTTGAATCACATGGGATATCAAAGGATGCAATAAAGAGGATGATAGAAAATGATCTTAAGGTAGCAGAAAAATTTGGATTTAAGCCGGATTTCATCATAAATCCAAGATTTGAGGAGGAGATAAGGAAGATAAAGGAGTTGGGTGTGGAAATGGTTATAGGAACCGGAAATGATACTTACATGTATCATAGGGAAGGGATAAGGGCATTTGATTTCTTGAGGTTTTATAGAGGCTTAAGGATAGGATTCAGATGTGCATTAGATCTGGCAAGGGAGATAAGAAGGGAAATTAAAAGAGAAATAAGGAGAAATCCCATACTCTGCCTCTTTGATTCTGACCCATATAGACCTGACTTTCATCCATCCTGGATAAAGGCAGAAAGGGTGTGGAGGGATGTTACAGAGGGAGCTGATGGAGGATGCATATATGGGTAATCTGGTTGAGCCGTTTCCTGATTCAAAGCTGATAGGTGCAATAAGGGCAATAAAGGGATTAAGGGATTCTTTTGCAATTATTCATGGGAAAAGCTGTTGCCATTCTGATAACCTCATCCTAAGCCTTATGGCAGGAAGACAGGATGATATAAGGATCATAGGAAGTGGAATAAGACTTCAGGACATATCTGTTGGAGGATATAGGAAGCTTTCTATTGCAATAAAAAGCACCTATGAAAATTTTAGACCAGAGATCATATTTGTCCTTGTTACAAGCTTTCCAACCATGATGGCAGATGATGTGGATGGAATAATAGATGAGCTAAAAAGGGATATCCCTTGTGAGATAAGATCCATTAATTGTGCTGGTCACATTGGAAATATGAAGGATGGGTATAGGGATGTTCTTTCATGCTTAGAAGGCTATGTAGGAAAAAACGGGAAAAAGGAGAGAAGCGTAAATCTTTTGGGGATAAAGGCAGATGATCCAAATAAGGATGCTGACATAGGAGAGATAAAAAGGCTTCTTTCTTCCTTAGGAGTAAGGGTAAACAGCATCATCTTGGATGGGAAACTTAAGGATATAAGAGACTCCTCTAAGGCATCCTTGAACCTCCTTTTTTCAGAAGATGCCCTATCTTTTGCAGAATTTATGAAAGATCGATTCGATATACCCTTTTTAAGGGTAAGCTATCCATATGGGACAGGTGGGACAAGGCAGTTCTTAAAGGATGTATCTGATGCATTAAATCTGGCTCTAAATAGTGAGTTCATCCAGGATGAAGAAAAAAGGATAAAGGAGAGGCTTCAGGGGATATATAAGTATCTTCAAGGGATATATGGGTTATCTTCCATTGTTGTTGGAGAAATGGAAAGGGCAATTCCATTTTCTGATTTCTTAGAAAATGAGCTTGGAATAGAGACACATGTATTCTTGAGGGAATCGGGGGATCAGATAAGTCTAAGGAGGCTAATAGAGGAGATAAGACCAGATATCCTATTTGGATCAAGCCTTGAGAGGGATATATGCAAGAAATATGGAATACCGATTGTTAAGCTCTTTTTCCCTGTAATCGATGAGTTGTTTATCACAAACACCCCTTATGTAGGATTTAGGGGAACCATAGGGATAGTTCAGAAGATCATCAATTCAATAATAGGAGCATAGGATGCTTAGCATTGCATTTTATGGAAAGGGAGGAATTGGGAAGTCAACGGTCTCGTCAAATATTGCTGCAGCACTCGCAGAGCAGGGCTTAAAGGTAATGATGATAGGCTGTGATCCAAAATCTGATTGCACAATGAACCTGAGGGGAGGAGAGGATATCCTATCCGTATCAGAGATATTGAGGAAGAAGGCAAGAGAAAGGCTGGACATAAGGGAGTTTGTATATGGAAAGGAGATAATCCCAGAAGAGATTGTCTATGAAGGATACAAGGGGATCATCTGTATTGAAGCAGGAGGGCCTGAGCCAGGTATTGGATGTGCTGGAAGAGGAATTGTTGTTGCAGTAGATACAATAAGGAGGATAGGTGTATTTGAAAGATATAGACCAGATGTTGTTATATACGACATACTTGGAGACATTGTATGCGGAGGATTTGGCCTAAACCTAAGGCAGGGGATGGCAGATAAGGCAATAATCGTTACTTCTTCAGATTATCTTTCCATATATGCTGCAAACAATATATGCAAGGGGATAAGAAGGTTTGCAGAAAGGGGAGGGACAAGGCTTTCTGGTCTGATCTATAATGTAAGGGGACTGCTTGATGATAAAAGGCTTGTAGAGGAGTTTGCAAAGGAGATAGGAACAGAGGTAATTGGATATATCCCGTTGAGTGAAGAGATAGCAGAAAGCGAGATATATGGTCAGACAGTTATTGAAAGATTTCCGGGTTCAAGG
>JALVZP010000134.1 GCA_027037575.1 Desulfobacterales bacterium
CATATATCCTTCTACAATGATCACCTTCTTCTTTTCTCTTATACTCTTATAAGAGAAATTTATTCCATAAAGCAGATTTCCTTTATGAAATATAGGAGTTTCAGGAGTATTTAAATATTTTGGGGAACTATTTCCAATAGTCCTCCCACCAAATCCAACAACTCTCCCCCTTATATCAAATATAGGAAAAATAACCCTGTCTCTAAATCTGTCATAATATCCATCTCCAGATTCTCTCTTGATTAAAAGACCTGCCTTTACTGCTAGATTTATATCAATCTTCCTTTTTAGAAGGAAATTATACAGACTATCCCAGCTGTCAGGTGCATAGCCAAGTCCTATTTCCTTTGAAAGCTCATCATCTATTCCCCTTTCTTTCAAATATCTCCTTCCTCTTTCTCCTTGTTTCTGGTTATAAAGAATGTCCTTAAAAAAGTTGTTTGCTATTTCATTTATTTCAAAAAGTTTATCCCTTTCTTCTACTTCATAATCAGGTTCATCTCCTATGTCTATGTTATATCTTTCTGCAAGATCCTTTATTGCCTCAAAAAAAGAAACATTATGATACTCCATCCAGAATTTGAATATATCTCCTCCTTTCTTGCACCCAAAACAATGAAACAACTGTCTCTCTGGACTTACTGTAAAAGAAGGTTCCTTTTCGGAGTGGAATGGACAAAGTCCAACATAGTTTTTTCCAACCTTTTTTAGCTGAACAAATTGACTTATTAGTTCCACAATATCACAGACACTCTTTATTTCGTCCTTTATATAAGAGATATCCTTCACTATTTAAACTCCACTATGGTTATTGCATCTGCTCCATATATGTTGTCTTCACCTCTTATCTCTTTTACTTGAGGAATATTTTTAAGATATTCCCTTATCGCCTTTCTTAGTCTTCCTGTTCCAACCCCATGAATAATCCTTACTCCTGGGCTTCCTTTTAATAGAGCATCATCTATTGCCTTACTTATAATCCTGATTGCATCCTCTACCCTACAGCCAACCACATTTATCTCTGGCATATAGGTGCCTTCATATGTTTCTGATTCATCTTTTTCCAAGATCTCTGATTCTTGTTCTTCTTCCATTATTATAGGCTCTAAGGAGTTTAGGTCTGTCCAGAGCCTTATATTTCCTAAGCTGATCAATACCTTGTTTTTATCAGGATTATAAGAAGACACAACAACCTTACTCTTTAGTCCTCTATGATATGCTATCTGGCCTTCCTTTATTTCTCTAAGTTGATTCTGAGGCTGAGACGTATCTTCTGTATCTGTTCTCAACTTAGAGGATATATCTTGTGTAATATTAGAAACCCTGCTTAATATCTGTTTAGCTGAAACATTACTTTCCTCTTTTATGCTGTCTAAGATCCTCAATGCCTCCTTTTTTGCATCAGAGATAATGGAAGCTACTTCCTTTTTTGCTGATTCAATAAGTTCCTTTTTTTGCCTGTTTAAATCTTCATACATTTTGGTATATTTTTCTTTAAGGCGAATAAACTCTTCCCTATCTTTTTCTATATCCTTAATTAGTCGGTTTAATATCTCTATAGAACGGCTTAATTCATATTCATTTTCACTTACATATTCCTTTGCCTTTTTTAATATATCCTCGGGAATCCCTATCTGCTTGGCTATCTCAAATCCCATACTCACACCAGGGCTTCCATATTTAAGCCTATAAGTAGGAGTCCTTTTTTCTAAATCAAATTCTACTGATGCACTCATTACATTTGGATTACCCAGTCCATACAATTTAATTCTGTTTAGATGAGTGGATATAGCAACAAAAGAGCCTCTTTCTATTAGAGTATCCAATATTGCCATACTGAGTGCTGCCCCTTCAATAGGATCTGTTCCCATACCAGGTTCATCTATAATAATAAGGCTATCTTTATCCGCCTCTTCAATAATCTCTTTTAAATGTAAGACATGTGCAGAGAACGTGCTCATTCCAGATTGCAGATCCTGCTCATCTCCTATCTCGGCCATTATTTTCTTAAATGCTCTAAATCTGCTCCCTTCTTCTGCTGGTATATGTATTCCTGTCTGTGCCATTAAGATAAGAAGTCCCAAGGTCTTAAGAGAGACAGTTTTTCCTCCCCTATTAGGGCCAGAAATGATTAATATCCTCTTTTTTTTATCAAGGATAAGATCTATAGGAACACATTCAGATATTCCTTCCTTAGAAAGATATGTTAGTAAAGGATTTCTTGCCCCTTTTATTTCAATTAAATCTTCATCACATATCTCTGGCATAATACAAGAGATTAGATCACAGAATCTTGCCTGTGCACATAATGCATCTATTTTTGCTATTATATTTTGAGCATCTTTTATTTCATCCCTTTTTTCTGCAATCTTCTCTGTCAAAGAAACAAGTATCTTCCTCTCTTCTTCCTTTTCCTCACTTTCTAATTCAGCCATCCTATTATTTTCATCTACTATCTCAACAGGTTCAATAAATGAGGTGGCTTTGGACTGAGAGTATCCATGAAATATCCCCTTTAGATTAGACCTATTGCTGGAGTTTATTCCAACAACAAATCTTCCGTCCCTTATACTTATATGAAAATCCGATATCCCTTTCTTAGCTAATATCTCTTCCAATCTCTTCTGTAGCCTACTTCTATAAAGTGCCTTTCTTTCCCTTATCTTTTTTAACTTTGGACTTGCTGAATCTTTTATATTTCCTGTATCTGAAATACTTTTATCTAAGAGTGAAAATAGATCTTTTAAATCTGGTATAGATCGAACAAGCTGGCATAGCCTTTTATACTCCCTTCCTTCAGAAAGGATAAACTTCCTTATTTCAAGTGCATTTCCCAACAGTCTTTTAATAGAAAATATCTCTTCAGGAGTAAGATATATACCTTTTGTCTTTGTTTTGTTTAAAAGTTTATCTAAAGGGGATATCTCAATAACCGAAATATTTCCCTTTACATTTAAAAATTCTCTTATTTCAGATAAGAGTTTTAAACGACTTTCTATTTCAATAGGGTCAGAAACAGGAGTAAGTGATAGTATATAGTTTTTCCCTAAAGGAGATTTTGTATAATTGGAGATTATTTCTAATAGACGATAATACTCCAATACCTGTAAGGAGTTTTTTGTCATCATCTTTTAGGAAATTTTTAGCTTTGACTGCTTAATAATCTTCTT
>JALVZP010000135.1 GCA_027037575.1 Desulfobacterales bacterium
AAGATGGCCTGGCAGTGGAACACAGATCTTCTGTCTCAGAGATGAAACCCTTGATGCAGAATCCATAGAAGTCCTGGAGACAGTCCCTATTCTCTCCCTTCGTAGATATGGTAAGAGATTGGCCGTGGTGCTGGATAGGAAAAAGAATAAAAGATGTGATTTCCTTTTTCTGAAGAAGCAATACAAAAACAGGGAAGGAGAATATGAACAGATCTTCTGGCGTACCCAGAAGTCCCTGAAGGAGATGAGAAAGGGTTATCTTCTCCCAGCATGGAAGGCCTCTGAGATGACAGTCTATATAGATAAAGAGGAGCGTTACCCCTGGCGTTTTCCGGGCTGTCAGATTGAGAGGGTCTCACTTCCTGTTGGTGACTATGCACTGGCAGGAAAAGAAGGCTTTGTTGCAGTGGTGGAGAGAAAGAGCTTCGAAAATATGCTTTCAGAAATAGGAAGACTGGATGCCTTTCACCAGTCGCTTGGAGAACTGGAAGCCTATCCTTACAATGCTCTTGTTATAGAGGCCAGCTATCCCGATTTTCTGGACAGCAAAAGGCTGCATCACTATACCCCTACCGTTGTGGCAAGGGCAATAGCAGATATTTCTGCGCTTCATCCCAGACTGAATGTGATATTTGCCCACAGCAGAAAAGGGGCGAATGAGTGGTGCAGGAGATTCTTTGAATCCTTATATTACCATCTATTTAAGGAGGAAAGTCCCCCAAATGTAAGCGAGACAGTCGGTATTTATACAGGAATGGAGGTTCAGCCTTCCAATGACCTGGTCATCCTCAATGCCAATTTTCCCCATTTGCCCGAAACTTTTACCATGAAGGATCTAAAAGAGGCATTTCCCCATATCCCTGAGCAATCCATCAGATCATTTTTGAATAGGATGAGGGAAAAAGGGGCCGTAATATGTGTTGGCAGAGGGAAGAAGGCCTACTGGAAAAAGCTTAATTAGGACAGGCCAGATAATCTTTTTTGTCCTACGGAGGTTTCTAAGGAAAGTCAGAAATTAGCAGAAAGGCTTCTTTCAAAAATGGGGAAAGCTTAGCTATAAATTGGCATCTGTGGCTCATATCCTTTTGGCAGAGTTTACCACAGGTAATTGCCCAAAATACTTTATACATGGTAGAATAAGTTTAACTTGAAGTGCCAGTTTTAAGAATCTGATAAAAAAATAGATTTATCTTAAGGGGAGAAAAAAATGAAGGTATGCAGAGTAGATGAAATGAGAAGGCTTGACAAAAAAGCATCAGAAGTATTTGGAATAAAGGAAGAGCTTCTTATGGAAAATGCAGGAGAGGCTTCTTATTTTGTAATACTTAAGGAGCTGAAGGATATAAAGAAGAGGTTTGTTGTATGCTGTGGAATTGGAAATAATGGAGGAGATGGATTTGTTGTTGCAAGAAAGCTTTATTCAAATGGATCTGATGTCAGGATCCTTATCTTAGGAGACCCCGAGAAATATAGAGGATCAGCAAAGATGAATCTGGATATAGTGAAGAGGATATCTATTCCTATAAAGAGGGTAGAATCAGCAGAGGATATAAGAAATGATCTTTTTCATGCAGACGCAGTTGTAGATGCAATTTTTGGAACAGGTCTTTCAAGGGAGGTTGGTGGGACATATAGGGATGTTATAGGGCTTATAAATGAGGCAAAAGAAAAAGGGAAGAAGGTGATAAGTCTTGATATTCCATCAGGTATATCAGGTGATACGGCTCAGGTTATGGGAATCTCTGTAAAGGCAGATGTAACTATTACATTTGGTCTTCCAAAGCTTGGAAATATCCTTTATCCAGGATATGAAAACTGTGGAAAGCTCTATATTACTCACATCTCATTTCCTCCGAAACTCTACAATGACAAAGATATACTTTGTGAGATAAATGAACCTTTGGATATCCCAGAAAGGAAAAAGACAGGACATAAAGGAACATTTGGAGATGTCCTATTTATTGCAGGTGCAGGAGGATATTTTGGAGCACCATTTCTTTCTGCACACTCTTTTCTAAAAGCAGGAGGAGGATATAGTAGACTTGCAGCACCAGCTTCCATAATCCCATTTATAGCAACACTTGGCCCTGAAATAGTATTTCTTCCACAAGAAGAAACAGAAGAAAGGACAATATCTTTAAGGAATAAGGAAAGGCTACTTCAAATGTCAGAGAAGGTGGATATGGTTGTAATAGGTCCTGGTCTTTCATTAAATGAAGAGACACAGAGGCTTGTATTAGAGCTTGTAGATAAGATAGAAAAGCCAGTCCTGATTGATGGAGATGGTATTACTGCCATATCTAAGGATCTGGATATTATAAAGAGAAGAAAGGCAGATACTATCCTTACACCTCACTTAGGAGAGATGCAAAGGATTACAGGAATAAGCATTTCAGAGATAGATAAAAACAAGGTAGATATTCTCCAGAATACATGCTCCAAGCTTGGTGCAATAATAGTCTTAAAAGGTGCACATTCTCTAATAGGTCTTCCAGACAGAAGGGTATATATAAACATGACCGGAAATCCAGGAATGGCAACTGCTGGATCAGGAGATGTTCTTACAGGATCAATTGCTGCTATGTTTGGGCTTGGATTTTCTGTTTCTGATGCTGTAAGAATGGGTGTTCTTCTGCATGGACTTTCAGGAGATGTTGCTTCAAAAGAAAAGGGAGAAGATGGAATAACAGCAAAGGATATCTCAGAGTATCTTCCTTATGCAATGAAGCTATTAAGAGAAAAGAAGGTTCCTACTTATTATCATGTTATCTAAGCAAAGAATGGATTTGTAAGCCTTTCTCTTCCAATGGTGGTTGGTGGGCCATGGCCAGGATATACCCTTACATCATCCCCTAAGGGAAATATCTTTTGAATAACACTTTGGACAAGCATATAATGAGCCCTACTTGAAAATGTTCTTCCTACAGATCCAGCAAAGAGTGTATCTCCAGTAAAAACTACACTGTCTGTATAGAAACAGACACTTCCCTGAGTATGACCAGGTGTATGAATCACCTCTATCACATATCTTCCAAAGGGAAGCTGATCCCCTTCAGTAAGATAACCATCAGGATCAAATCTAAGTCCTCCTGCATCTGCAGGATGTATT
>JALVZP010000136.1 GCA_027037575.1 Desulfobacterales bacterium
TTAAAGTGCTTCAAAAAGTAAAAGAGCTCGGTATAAAAGCTATTGTTCCTATTAGGGATTCACTCCATAAAAAAGTAAAAGATCCCTATAGGTTATGGGCAGAGCAGAACTACGAGGAAAGAAAAAAAGTTTACAGAAGGTATAGATACAGAGTAGAGCAGGTTATAGGTATAGTAAAGAATCTTTTTGGAGATAGGGATATGGTGTTGGATCGTGATGTTGCAACCCTTTATGCCCTTGCAAGGTTTGCTATCTACAACCTCATTCAGCTCCTCAGGCTTTTATTTTTGTTTTTCAAGCTTTTGAGGTGGGTGACCTTCTTTAAAGCTTCTGGATTTTTTAAACAGGCTTCCAGCTAAGTTCTATGTCTGCATTGTATCCAGCTCCATCTGGGTTTGTAAAATGGTTCCAGCTTATATCTATCTCTATATCGCTGCTACTTGCTGCCTGATAGTATGTTACTACCCCTCCATGTATGGATAGGGTGCCAAATCTCTTCTTTATCTCTTCTATTGTCTTTTTTACCTCCTTTACTTCCTCTATCTCTTTTCTCATCTGCTTTTCTCTTTTTCTTCTTTCTTCTATCTTCTTTTCAAGCTCTTCTATCCTCTTCTTTAAAAGCTCTATCTGTCTATAAAGCATCCTTATCTCTTCCCTTTCATCTGCAAATGAAGCCCCTTGTATCAAAAATGCTATAAGTAGCATTAGCAAAAGTGTAATTAGCTTTTTCATGACTATATCCCCTCCTTTTAAAAAACTTAACAAAGATAAATAAATTAATATAAAAGCCAAAAAATTTTTTCTACAAAAGCAGTTTTCCAAGCTGATAAAAGATAACAGCTAATGTCCATCCAATAAAAAGACTCCAAAAAACTGTAATTGCTGTCCATTTCCATGATCCTGTCTCAGCTCTTATAGCACCTATTGAGGCAATACATGGTATATAAAGGAGGCTCATTACCATAAATGAGAAAGAAGAAAGCTTTGTAAAATAATGTGGAAGCACCTTATTTAATCCCTCTTCTTCTACACCAAAAAGTGTCCCAAGTGTTCCAACAACAATCTCTTTTGCAAGTATTCCAAATATAAGTGCTACTGCTGCTTGCCAAAAGCCAAAGCCTGCTGGAGAGAATATAGGAGCAAATATCTTTCCAAATCTTCCTATAAGACTGCTTTCACTTGCATATTTTACTCCTGGTGGCATTGAAGAAAGAAGCCAAATCAGAATAACACCACCAAATATAACTGTTCCTGCTTTCTTTAAAAACAGGGATGATCTTGTCCACATCTGAATAATCACATTTTTAAATGTAGGCATACGATATGGAGGAAGCTCCATTATTAAAGGAGATACCTCTTCTTTAAAGAAAAGGCTTTTAAATAGAATTGCAGTAAAGATTGCAACAATTATTCCAAGAATATACATGCTAAATACAATGTCTGATGCATGAGAAGAAAAGAATGTTCCAGCAAATAGGATATATATAGGAAGTCTTGCAGAGCATGACATAAATGGATTTATAAGTATTGTAAGGATCCTATCCTTTTCAGAATCAAGTGTCCTACATGCCATAATACCAGGAATATTACATCCAAATCCAAGGATCATAGGGATAAATGATTTTCCATGAAGACCTAAGCTATGCATAAGTCTGTCCATAACAAATGCAGCCCTTGCCATATATCCACAATCTTCCAAAAATCCAATTATCAAAAATAGGATCATTATATTTGGAAGAAATACAAGAACAGATCCAACTCCTGCTATTATTCCATCACTTATAAGAGAGGAGATCCAATTTTCTCCAATTGTCTTTTTTGTAAGATCTGAAAGGGAAGAAAAGAATCCATCAATTATATCTGCAATTGGATTTCCTAAGCTGAATACAAGCTTAAAGGAAAGCCACATAAAAAATAAGAATATTGGTATTCCAAGCCATCTATTTAAGACAATCTTATCTATCCTATCTGAGATGCTAAGTCTTTCTCCTATAGGAGAGATCCTCTTTTGGCATTCCTTTACAAGACCAGATATAAAACCATATCTTCTTTCAATTATATAGCTTTCTACATCCTCTCCAATATTCTCTTCACAACTTAATATCTCCTTTTCAGAAAGAGCTATGACCTCCTTTCCTTTTGAAAAATTACTTAACCACTCCTTTACTTGTTCATCACCTTCAAGCAGCTTTATAGCAGTCCATCTTGATGGAAGATTATATCCATCTATTTCCTCAATCATCTTAGAGAGCTTATTTATGGAGTTTTCAACAATCCTATAATCTACCTTAATTAAAGGAGTAGATCTTTTATCTGAGACAATAGCCTCTTTTAATTCCTCAATTCCTTTATTTTTGATTGCAACTGCTGGAATAACAGGGATTCCAAGAGCCTTTGATAACTTATCTATGTCAATCCTTATCCCATTTTTTTCAGCAAGATCCATCATATTTAGAAGCAAAATACAGTCTATACCCATTTCAAGAAGCTCAATTGTAAGATAAAGGTTTCTTTCTAAATTTGTTGAATCAACAATAACAACAGTCCTATCAGGTCTTCCATTTATAAGGAAATCCCTTGCTATCTTCTCATCTATGGAATATGCAGTAAGGCTATATGTTCCTGGAAGATCAACTACTTTTACTCTTTTCTCACCTTTTTCAAAAAGACCTTCCTTTTTTTCTACTGTAACTCCTGGCCAGTTTCCTGTCTTTTGTCTTGAACCTGTAAGCAGATTAAAGACCGTTGTCTTACCACTGTTTGGATTCCCACAAAGGGCAATTGTTATTTCTTCCATCTTTACACCTCCCTTACCATTATCTTATTTGACATACCTCTTCCTATTCCTATGCGTTTTTCTCCTAAGCTGATTATCAAAGGACCTGGGCCATTACTAATAACCTTTATCCTTATCCTTGTTCCTACATATATCCCCATCCTTGCAAGCCTTCCTAAAAGACCTTTTCCTGCGTTTATTCCAACAATTTCCAGCTCTTTTTCTACATCAGAAAAACTGAGTGGAAATACTCTTCCAATTATCCTTCCTCTACTTCGATACATTCTATTTCCTCCTTCCTCAGAGAAAGATGATATCTCTTAACC
>JALVZP010000137.1 GCA_027037575.1 Desulfobacterales bacterium
GTTATGCACCATGCAGAAGATGTAGACCTGCTGTCTATAAGTAAATTACTTTCCTTCAAACTTCGGTGGTCTTTTTTCCTTATAAGCAGCTAATGCCTCCTGATGATCCTTTGACTTAATACATATTGTCTGTGCCTGAACAGCATATACCATACCGCTTCTATTGTCAGCATCTATTGCCTTATTTATCATTGTCTTAGAAAGACTTATGGCAATAGGAGCCTTGTTTTCAAATATCTTTTTCGCTTCCTCCATAAGCCTTTCTTTCTCTACTATTTTATTTATTATCCTCAACTGATATGCCTCATTTGCATCTATAATCCTTCCTGAAAATATTAATTCTTTTGCAATTGAAGGATTCGTTAGTCTTGTTAGTCTCTGTGCACCTCCCAAGTCTGGAACAAGTCCAAAATTTACCTCTGGAAGTCCAAATTTTGCATCTGGAACAGATATCCTTACATCACAAGCAAGGGCAAGCTCAAATCCACCTCCTATTGCATGACCATTTATAGCTGCAATAGTTGGTTTTTCCATATCTTCTAATATGTTAAAAACCCTCTCCTGTGTATACCTGAGCCATATCTGAAATTCTTCACTATCCATCTCATGAATCCTATCCATAACAGAAAGATCAAGCCCACTGCTAAATGCCCTTCCTGTTCCTGTAACAATAACAATTCTTATTGATCTATCCTTTGCCACCTGCTCCATTACGTTTCCAAGCTCTTCAAATGTCTCCATATCAAGGGAATTCAATGTTTTTTCTCTATTAAGCTTTACAATCGCAATATAACCATCCCTTTCTAATACTACATTCTCCATCTTCCTCTCCTTTCCTTATTTTTTAGAATACAATCCCTACATATCCAACAAAGCTTGGCCCTGGAGACTTTTCATAACTTGTTGCATACATAAGGACTTCTCCCTTTTCTGCGCCAAGCTCCCTTCCCATACAGATGGCAGATGCCGCTGCCCCAGGACAGCATGCATTATGATGAGTCAATGCCTCCTGAATAACCCCTTCAGGATCCATATTTATCATCCTATCTATCACCCTCATATCATTCTGTCTGCTCCACTCAAGTGCAGAAGTTCCTGAACCTGCTGGCATGAATCCATAGTTTGGGCCATAATGAGTAAGATCAGTAGATCCTATAGATATCACTTCTTTTCCTTCACAGAACCCTGCTATCTTTTTTGCCAGATCAAGCATCTCTCTTGTTGGAGGAGCACCAATTGGAACAAGCATTGCGTTTGGGAAGAAGTATTTTACAAAGGGAAGCTGTAATTCAATAGTATTATCATCTTCAAAATAGGTAGCAGTTTCTACCATAAAGTCTCCTTCCTCTAATATCAGAGAGGCAAGTTCACTATCAATCTCAATTTCCCCAAATGGAGTCTCCCAATATCCTTCCTTCATTATGCTCTTTCTTGAACCAGTAGTTAGATGCTTTCCAAATATTATGACTGTTTCCGGACTGCTCATCTCTGAAAGGCATCTAAATACGGTGCAGGCAATCTCTCCTGAAAAGAACCATCCTGCATGTGGAACAATACCTCCTATTCCCTTAACATACTCAGATCTTACCCTTACCCCATTTTGAGACCACTTTGAAATCAGCTTTTCGCACTCACTCCTGCTTGAAGGATACCAACCCATCTGTGCAAATATTGCAGGTCTTACTTTCATAATTTTTCCCTCTTTCTGTTTTATTTCAATAAGTTTTTTTGTAAAATTAACCCACTATCTTTTTTATATCAAGTATTTTTGAAGACAGGGGAGGAAATCTATGAAGGTCTTGGTTTATGGAAGTGGAGGAAGAGATCACTGCCTTGCAGACAAGTATGGAGATAGCCAGCATGTAGATAAGGTATATTTTGCTCCAGGAAATCCTGGCATCTTATATACTCCTAAGGGAAGAAGGGGTCTAATAGAGAGGGTTCCAATAAGGGATTTTAATGAAATAGCAAAATTCTGCATAGAAAACAAAGTAGACTTGGTTGATGTAGGTTCTGAAAATCCTTTAGAAGAAGGACTAATAGATGTTCTGAATCAGTATGGAATAAGAACTGTTGGCCCAAAAAAGGAATATGTCCGAATTGAAAGTGACAGGGCATTTACTGATGATCTTTTAAGGGAGATAGGTGTTCCAAAGCCTGAATATAGGGTATTTGATGATCCTGAAGAGGCAAAAAAATATGTGAGAAATATAGGATATCAGGTTGTAGTAAAGGCAAATGGGCTTGCAGCAGGAAAGGGATGTATTGTCTGTGATGATGTAGAAGATGCTGAAAAGGCAATAGAGGATATAATGGTAAAGAGGATATTTGGAGATTCAGGAAAAAGGATAGTTATTGAAGAAAGAAAGTATGGAAGTGAACTGTCCTTTTTTGTCTATTTAGATGGAGAGCATATCCTTCCATTAAAGATGTTTGCACAGGACTACAAAAGGGCATTTGATCCTGATGATAAAGAATCCATAGAGAGATTTGGTGGAAACCCAAACACTGGTGGAACAGGTGCATACTGTCCACATAGGCTTGCAAAGCCATGGCTTATAAATCGTATTATAAAGGAGATAGTAAATCCTACTGTGGATGCAATATATAATAAGCTTGGATGGAAATATAAAGGAGTTCTCTATTTTGGCCTAAATTTAGATCCTTATGGAAACTTAGATGTTTTTGAAATAAATGTAAGGCATGGTGATCCTGAATGGCTTGTTATTGGAAGAAAACTAAGCACAGATCTATTTGAAATAGGTATGGCTGTCTGGGAAGGAAAGCTTGATCAGATAAAGCAGAAATGGAATGACCAATACTATGTAGATGTAGTTGCTATGGAGGGAAGATCAAAGGCAGCAAGAGGATGGAATAAGGGATATCCTGGAAGATATGGAAAAGGACATAAGATAATTGGATTGGATCAGATTGAGCCAGGAATAGCAGTATATTTTGCTGGTGTAGATGAGGATCCTGAAAAGGGGCTTGTTACATATGGAGGAAGGGTGCTTCATATTGTTGCAGGTGATAAGACACTTGAAGGAGCAAGGGAGAAGGCTTATAGGAATATTCAGAAG
>JALVZP010000138.1 GCA_027037575.1 Desulfobacterales bacterium
ATCATGCACATCTTTCTATTTCCATCCTCCCTTAGGAATATGCAATAGCCAGATGGCTTTGTTAAAAGCTCATACCTTTCCCTCTTTCTCTTGCAGTATCTCCTTTTAAACTCCTCCTCAGCTATCTTCAAAAACTTGGAGATCCTTCTTATCTCTTCATCACTTAGAGATATACCTTCCCCCCAACAGCACTCCCCACACATCTTACATTCAAATGCCTTCATTCCTTACCATCTCCTCGATATTCCAATCTAAGAGAAGCCTAAGCCTTCTGTTCTTTCTCTTATATACGAGATATCCCTTCCTTAGGCCATGAAAAAATAGATCCTTCGTTACGAGGACATCCTGTCTGCAATAATTAATAAGCCTTTCCATGTTTCCTTCCTTAAACCACCTTAGTGCCAAGAGTCCATTTCCACTCTTTTCCTTATTCAGCGTATTTATTGCAAGATGGTTTAGGCTCAATCTAAAACCAAGCCTCCTGTGTATATCCTCCAAGATGTCAAATGTTGGAAGCCTATTTAATCTTTCAAGATCTATGTATCCACTAAGGACCCTGTAGTCAAATCTCTTTATGTTAAATCCAACCACAAGGTCCGCGCTCTCAAACATATCCATTAGCTTAGGAACATCATCTTCCATAAAGGTGAAGTATCTATCTGAGAAGCTATCATATGCGACAGCAACAGATACCCTCATGAGATGAGCATTCTTCCATCCTCCAACCTCATGTGCCCCTTTCTGTGTTTCTAAGTCAAACACAATGATCCTGTAATCCCTCTTTTCCCTTTCTTTTTTCAAAGAAGGCCCTCTATTATTTAATCTAAATTCCTTGCTTAGTAGCATCCTGAGTATCTCTATGGATGCCCTTTTATCCAATGGCTTGTTTCCTGAACCACACTTTGGAGAATGTATGCAGGATGGACATCCATTTTCACACTCACACTCCTCTATGAGCTCAAGTGTCCTCCTTACCCAATCTCCTATTATCTCAAATCCGTGGGAACATATGCCAACTCCACCTGGATAACCATCATATATGAAGATTGCACTCCTTCCTAACTGCGGATGATATGGATAGGAGATCCCTCCCACATCATTCCTATCACATAGGGCAAAGAATGGGAGTATCCCTATCATTGCATGTTCAATTGCATGGATTCCTCCCATAAAATGAAGCACCTTATCTCTTTCTATCCTCCCCTTTATCTCATCTGGTATCTCTATCCATACTCCCTTTGTCTCGAATATGATAGGTGGAAGCTCTACCTCATATACACCTAAGAGCTCCTGAGCATATATTCCCCTTTTCTCATATCCCACCACCCTTTCTGTTACCTTTAGCCTTCCCTTTTTTGCCAAAAAGGATGAGACCTGCCTTTCTCCTTCCACATCTATTATCTCTGTCTCCTTTTCAAGAAGTGGCCTTGTAAAGTATGGAGCGTCCGATTCAACTGCTATTATGTCCTTTTTCAATATGTCTATGTGCTCAATCTGGTATTGCATTGCCCTGTGAAGATATATTGCGCCTGGATGACATTCCTTAAATGCCCTTACTCCATCTATTGTCCCTATTGCATTACCATTTCTTCTCTCAAATATAGTAAAG
This sequence comes from Desulfobacterales bacterium, assembly GCA_027037575.1. GTDB lineage: Bacteria > Desulfobacterota > DSM-4660 > Desulfatiglandales > JALVZP01 > JALVZP01. The sequence goes on from JALVZP010000138.1 coordinate 1,610, forward strand.
GATTCTCCTGTTGACCTGATATTTACCCTTATGTGGGGATTCTTCCTCGTGGAATACCAGCATTCCTTATCCATATCCTTTACGATCTCTCCACTTAGCTCACACCTCCTGAGGGCATCTTTGAGGGAATCTCCCCAATACTTTTTATCCCCTTCCCTTATGGGAAGCTCTGCTGCTGCACATGGAATGTGTGCATCCAATACATATGGATTTTCTGGATCGAGGATTGCCATCTCAAATGGCCTTTCAAAAAGCTCTTCTGGATGCCTTACAAAATACTGATCAAGTGCATCCTTACCACTTATGAGTATTACCAAGGACTGCCTTCCAGATCTTCCAACCCTTCCACTCCTCTGCCATGTATTTATTATTGTTCCTGGATAACCAACAAGTATGCATATATCAAGCTCTCCTATGTCTATCCCCATCTCAAGTGCACTTGTAGAAACTACTCCCATAAGCTCCCCTGAAGATAGTCTTCTTTCTATTTCTCTCCTCTCTTCAGGAAGAAAGCCTGCCCTATACGAGCTGATCTTCTTCTCAAGTGAAGGAGAAAGCCTTATTGCCCATATATAGATCAGCTCCGCTGTTCTTCTCGATTGGGTAAATACGATTGTCCTGAAACCTGATCTTATGCTTTCGATGAGAAGCTTAGATGCCAAGAAGTTTGGACTTATTTCTGGGTCTATAAGCAAAAAATGCCTCTTTGCATAAGGTGATCCATCATTTTCTACTAATTCCACAGGCTCCTGAATGAGGGTCTTTGCAAATTCTGAGGGATTATTGATTGTGGCAGAAAGGAGGATAAATTGTGGCCTTGATCCATAGTGCTCACAGATCCTCTTTAGTCTCCTTATTATCTGAACAACATGAGAACCAAATATCCCCGTATAGGTGTGTATCTCATCAATAACGACAAACTGTAGCTCTTTAAAGAAGTCTCTCCATGCATCATGATATGGAAGGATTCCCATATGAAGCATATCTGGGTTTGTGAATATCACATTATGTAGTTCTCCCCTTATCTTCTTCCTCGTATAGGTATCTGTGTCTCCGTCATATATTGCTGCCCTTATCCTTTGATTTGGGATAAGGGAGGACAAAAGATTAAATGACTTTAACTGATCCTGCTCCAATGCCTTGAGTGGAAATATGTATAAAGCCCTTGCCTTTGGGTTCTCTAATATCCTTTCTAAGACAGATATGTTGTATATAAGGCTTTTTCCACTTGATGTCCCTGTAGATACGACGACATTTTTCCCTTCCCTAATAAGGGAGATTGCATCTGCCTGATGGGAAAATAGCCTCTCTATGCCAATTCCTCTGATGGCCTTCTCTATGGGAGGAGAAAGTTTTATAGGGGAAAAAGAGGGACTTCTTTCTGGAATGCATCTGTAATAGACAATGGAGTCTTTAAAGTCAGGGTGAGACCTTATTTTCTGAATATAATCACTCAGCCTCATCTAT
>JALVZP010000139.1:0-4096 GCA_027037575.1 Desulfobacterales bacterium
CTAAGATTTACTACATCCCATCCAAAGGATCTATCTGATGAGCTTATAAAATGCTTTGAAGAGCTAAATAATCTCTGCTCTCATATGCATCTTCCGTTTCAGTCTGGTTCAAATAGGATCCTAAGGCTAATGAATAGACACTACACAAGAGAAAAGTATATGGAGCTCATAGATAAGCTAAGGAAGGCAAGACCAGAAATAGCCATCACTGCAGATGTGATGGTAGGATTTCCTGGAGAAACAGAAAAGGACTTCTTAGATACTATTGATCTTATCAAAAGGGTCGAATTTGATGGCCTCTTTTCATTTAAATACACAGACAGACCTGGAACAAGGGCAGAGAAAATGAAGGATAAGGTGGATGAGAAAGAGAAGGGAAGAAGGCTTGAGATCCTTCAAAGGATACAGAAGGAGATCACATTAAAGAAGAATAAGCAGCTTGAAGGAAAAGAGGTGGAAGTTCTTGTAGAAGGGTATAGCAAAAGGGGGAACATGTTTATGGGAAGGACAAGCACAAATAAGATTGTAAATTTTTCTTGTGATTTTAATGTAATAGGTGATTTAGTTAAAGTAAAGGTTGAAGAAGCATTTGCAAACTCCCTTAGGGGAAGATATGTGGATACGGTTAAGGAAAGGGATATGGAAAGATGTCCGATAAGTAACATTATGTAAACTTTTAGTCATTCTCTTACTTCCCTCATTTTTACGTCTAAATTGCGTTACTTTTTTATAGCAAATAATAAAATACCTGCCAGATCCATTTTTTAAAAAATTTTTTGCTTTTTAAGGTGCAGTTTAAAATAGGATATGTATGGAATCTGAACCAAGGATGGACTGGAGCTCTTCTATTACTTCTTTGCATGGAAGGACAGAATAATTTTTATGTGCTGCAATAATAACCTGCTTTTTATTACCATTATTTGCTATATCCACCCTAAATCTAATTTCACAATCTCCAGGATATTTGCTCAATATCTGCCTTAGATTTAAAAGAAGATTCCTATTAATAAGCTTTTCCCTTAAACAGATCTCCAAACCCTTTATTGCATTTTTTCTTACTTCTTCTAAAAGGAGGATATCTTGAGCTATAAGCTTCCTATTTGTTTCATTTGCTTCCACAATCCCTTTTACTATTATTGGCTCATCTGATCTTAATACGCCTTCCTTTCTGCTAAACAGATCAGGAAAGATAAGCACCTCTACAGATCCAGTCATATCCTCAAGTACTATATTTGCCATCTTATCTCCTTTTTTTGTCCTTTTCAGTTTTATATTCTCTACCATTCCAGCAACCCTTATTTCTCTTTTATCCTCCATTTCATAGATCTTTTGAATTTCACATGTGCAAATCCTCTTTATTTCTTCTCTATATCCCTCTAATGGATGCCCTGTAATATAGAATCCAAGAGCTTCCTTTTCCCTCCTTAGTTTCTCTTTCTCATCCCATTCTTCTGAATCTGGAAGCTCTATTTTAATATCCTGAATCTCATTTTGGGTCTGTTCTCCAAATATGGAAAGCTGACAATGATTAGAATGATTTGTGCACGTTTTTAAGATATCATCCAATCCATTAAATAGTCTTGATCTTGAAATTCCTGTAAAGTCAAATGCCCCACACTGAATAAGTCCTTCTATTACCTTCTTATTTACCTTTGAATTGTCTATCCTTCTGCAAAAATCTATTATATCCTTAAATGGTCCATTATTTTTCCTCTCCTTTATTATTGACTCAACTGCCTTTATTCCCACATTCTTTACTGCAGCAAGCCCAAACCTGATCTTTTCTCCAACAATGGTAAAATCTGCTTGGCTCTCATTTATATCAGGTGGAAGTATCTCTATTCCCATCTCCCTGCACTCTGCTATGTTCTTTATGGTCTTGTCCTGATTTCCCATATCCTGTGTAAGGAGTGCTGTCATAAACTCTAATGGATAATGCGCCTTAAGATATGCAGTCTGATATGCAACCATTGCATATGCAGTGGAATGGGACTTATTGAATCCGTATCCACCAAACTTCTCTATGAGATCAAAAAGATGCTCTGCAAGCCCTTTTTCTACTCCATTTTCTATAGCACCCCTTATGAATCTTTCCCTGTGCTGATCAAGTATCTCCCTCTTCTTTTTTGCTATTGCCTTTCTAAGCTCATCTGCCTCTGACATGCTATATCCAGAAAGAACCTGTGCAATCTTCATTATCTGCTCTTGATAGAGTATTATCCCGTAAGTCTCCTTTAGTATTGGCTCAAGTGATGGGTGAAAATAGTCTATATCTACCTGTCCATGCTTTCTCTTTATAAAATCATCCACCATATTGCTTCCAAGTGGACCCGGCCTGTATAGTGCTATTAGTGCTATGAGATCCCTAAATTCGCGTGGCTGAAGCCTTCTCATAAGCTCTTTCATTCCTGAACTTTCAAGCTGAAATACCCCTGTTGTCTTTCCATCACAGCATAGCTGATAAACAGCAGGATCATCCAAGGGAATATTGTCTATATCTATTTCAATGCCTCTTTTCTCTTTTATAAGATCAAGCGCATGTCTAATAACAGTGAGTGTCTTTAGACCAAGAAAATCAAATTTTATAAGACCAAGCTGCTCAATTTTATCCATTGGAAACTGTGTCATTATCTCGTTCTTTGAGCCTTTATAGAGGGGAAGATATTCCACAAGTGGCTTATCTGCTATGACAACCCCTGATGCATGGGTAGATACATGTCTTGTAAGTCCTTCAAGCTTCTTTGATATACGAAGAAGCTTTGCTATTGATTCATCTTCCTCAGAAAGCCTCTTTAGCTCAGGTTCATTTTTTATTGCCTCATCCAATGTAATGTGTATACTCGGTGGGATAAGCTTTGCTATCCTATCCACTTCCTTTAATGGAATATCAAGTGCCCTTCCCACATCCCTTACGACTGCCCTTGCCTTCATGCTACCAAATGTAATTATCTGGCAGACATTCTCTTTCCCATACTTCTCCTCTACATATCTGATCACATCATCCCTTCTCTTCATGCAAAAGTCTATGTCTATATCAGGCATGCTTACACGACCAGGATTTAGGAATCTTTCAAATAAAAGACCATACTCAATTGGGTCTATGTTTGTAATATTTAGGGTATATGCAACAAGTGATCCAGCAGCAGATCCCCTTCCTGGGCCAACAGGAATATTTGATCTTCTCGCATATTCAATGAAATCAGCTACTATAAGGAAGTATCCTGCATATCCCATCCTCTTTAATATATCAAGCTCATACTCAAGTCTATCCCAATAGGATCTAATAAGCTCTTTTGAAAGTTTTCCTTCCCTCCTTTCTTTTTGTTCAAGCCTTTTCTTTAGCCCTTCTTTTGCCTTTTTTGTAAGAAGCTTTTCTAAGCTGATCCCATCAGGCACATGAAATTCAGGATATTTATATTTTCCAAACTCCATCTCATAGTTGCATCTTTCTGCAATATAGAGGCTATTTGATATGGCCTCCTCAAATCCTGGAAGATCTGAGATCATCTCTGAAGGAGATTTAAAATAGAACTGATCATTTGGAAACCTGAGCCTATTTTCATCCTTTACGGTCTTTCCTGTCTGAATACAGAGAAGTATATCATGAACTTCTGCATCTTCCCTTTCTAAGTAGTGGCAGTCATTTGTTGCAACAAGGGGGATAGAAAGCTCGTGCCCTATCTCCTTTAATGCCTGATTTATCTTCATTTGCTCAGGAAGCATATTCGCCTGAACTTCTAAGAAAAACCTCTCCTTATCGAAAATCTTACTTAGCTCTATTGCTTTTTCCTTTGCTATATCAATTCTTTCTTTACTTATATGATATGGTATTACCCCTTTTAGGCATGCAGAAAGTGCAATAAGACCTTCATTATATTGCTTAAGTAGTTCCAGATCTATCCTTGGATGATAATAGAATCCCTCTAAATGGCTGAGGGTAACCAGTTTACACAGATTCTTATATCCCTTTTCATTCATTACCAACAGGATTAGATGATAGTCTGTAGGAGATTTTTCCTTAGAGATAGATTTATCTTTTCTACCCTTAGGTGCAACATAAACCTCACATCCTATTATTGGCTTTATCCCTTCCTTG
>JALVZP010000139.1:4106-6002 GCA_027037575.1 Desulfobacterales bacterium
GATTCTTATTGCTCCATCTAAAAGACTATATTCTGTATGAACATGGAGGTGCACAAATTGTATTCCCATTTTTACCCACTTTTAAAAGGATTTTTTGAATATTGAAACTAACTTTAAAGATATGTTAGGGTAGAAGGGCGATTGAATCAAATCTCCTTTTGGTCAGATATGGTAAAAGAACAACATTCTGGTAGAATACTTTTCATAGGGGATGATAGATCTCTCCTTAATAATCTTTTGAGAGAGATTTTTGAAGAAGAAGAGATTTCTGTCATATTTTCCCCTTCATGGGATAATGGGATAAAATATATGAAAAATAATGAGCTAAAGCTTGTAATCATTGATTCCTCAGTGATTTCAAAATTCAGGCCATCTGCTGTCTTGCCTATTATAAAAAAGACAAGATCTACCTTTTTTTTTATAAATGCCATAGCAGATATGTGGATATACAAGGTGGTGAACCGGATAAAGAAAAATTCTGTCTATATATTCAAGAAGCCACTTTATATTGATAGGTTCTTAAAGGCAGTAAAGAGAGTATGGAAAAGAAAGTAAAGTCAATTGTCCTTACAGGGTATGGTCTAAACTGCGATTATGAAACAGATTACTCTCTTAGGCTTGCAGGGATAGAATCTCATAGGATCCATATAAATGAGCTGATAAGAAATAAGGAAATGCTAAAGGAATTTCATATAATGGTGCTTATTGGTGGATTCAGCTGGGCAGATCATCATGGCGCAGGTGTTATCTTGGCAACAAAGTTAAGGAATCACCTTTTTAAAGAGATAGATAGATTTATTAAGGAAGGAAAGCTTATAATAGGAATATGCAATGGATTCCAGACACTTGTAAATATGGGGATTCTTCCTGCTATAGATGGAATATATTGGAAAAGGGAGGTTGCTTTGATCTCAAATGATTCTGGAAACTTCATAGACAAATGGGTGAGATTAAAAATAAATCCAGATTCTCCTTGTGTATTTACAAAGGGTATTAAGGAAATAGAGCTTCCTATAAGACATGCAGAAGGAAAATTTTTTGCTTCAAAGAAGGTCATAAACAGGCTTGTCCAAAATAACCAGATAGCTTTAAAATATATAGACAATCCAAATGGCTCCTTAGAAGATATAGCAGGGGTATGTGATCCAACTGGAAGAATACTTGGCCTTATGCCACATCCTGAGGCATATAATCACTTCACAAACCATCCTGACTGGACAAGGAAAAAAGAAGGTAATAAGATCCCTAAAGGAGAAGGAATAAGGTTTTTTGAGAATGCGTATAAATATATAAAGGAAAACTTTTTTTAAAAAGTGCGGTTTTTATACAGGCTCATTTTATCCTTCCTTATATTCTGTTTAATAGCTATCTGGTTTTTGTTTGGAAAAAATGGCCTTTTAAATCTTAGAAGACTTAAAAGAGAAAAGGCATTATATCAAAGAAAAGTAGAGGAGCTGAGAAGAGAAAACAGAAGGCTTATAAGAGAGATAGAAAGACTCAGGAATGATCCAGAATATATAGAGGCTGTTATAAAAAATGAGTTAAGGATGATAAGGAAAAATGAAGTTATTATCTATTTTAAGGAGTAATATATGAAGTTCAATCTTGTGACCACAGGAATAGGAAGTGTTCCATTTTTGGATATAAAGGAGACATGCAAGCTCATAATAGATAGCTTTAAAAAGATACCATTCTGGCCACAGCTTGTAAAAAGAACCATATATGAAGATATGATAATTCAGTTTAGTGAGGGGATACCCTTTCTGAAAGTGGATAAAGAAAAGAGGGCAATCTTTGCAATAAAAGGAGATAGTCCAGAAAAGGAGCTCCTTAAATTTTATGAACGCTTTTTAGAAGAAGATATATCTTATTTTTCAATTAGCAAGGATTATGCAC
>JALVZP010000139.1:6012-9937 GCA_027037575.1 Desulfobacterales bacterium
TGATGCTACTTTTATAAAAGGACAGACTGTAGGACCTATTACATTTTCTGCATCAATAAGGGATCAGGATGGAAGATCTATATTGAGTGACAATGAAATTATGGATGTTTGCACAAAGGGAATAGCGATAAAAGGGGTCTGGCAGGTAAGGAAGCTAAAAGAATCTGGAAAAAATGTGATACTCTTTTTGGATGAACCATATCTTGCAAGCATAGGATCTGCATTTTCTCTTATATCAAAGGAGAAAGTGGTTAATATATTAAAGGAGGTAATAGGCTATATAAAGCAGAGGGAGGATGTCCTTATTGGAATACACTGTTGTGCAAATACAGATTGGTCAATGATATTTGATTCAAGACCAGACATAATAAGCTTCGATGCATTTGGATATATGGAAAACTTTCTCCTGTATAGAGATAAGATTTTAAGATTTATTAAAGATGGAGGAGCTATTGCATGGGGTATTGTTCCCACAACTGATGCTGATTTTGAACAGAAAGGGAATATAAATAAGATACTAAAAAGGCTTAAAATAGGGTTTGAAAGGCTTGAGGAGTGGGGAATTAATAGAGAAATGCTTATAAGATCATCTATCCTAACCCCTTCATGTGGTATGGGAACTATGAAGGAAGAGAATGCAAAAAAGGCTATTCAGCTTTTAAAAGAGATACCTATTAAGATATGGGAAGGATAAAGATACTTCCAAAAGAGGTAATATCTCGTATTGCTGCAGGTGAGGTAATAGAAAGGCCTGCATCTGTAGTAAAGGAGCTTTTGGAAAACAGCATTGATGCGGATGCAAAGAGGATCTCTTTGGAAATAGAAAGATCAGGGACAAGGCTGATAAAGGTAATTGATGACGGAGCAGGAATGACAAAAGAAGATCTTTCTCTCTGCATAAAGAGATATGCAACGAGTAAGATAAGCTCCTTAGAAGATCTTTCTCATATAAGGACCCTGGGGTTTAGGGGAGAGGCACTTACAAGTATTGCAGCAGTATCAAAGCTTAGCATAACATCTAAGCCACATAATCAATTAATTGGACATAAGATAATTGCCGAAGCAGGAAAAGAGATTTCATTAAAAGTAATAGGTGCTCCTTCAGGAACAATAGTAGAAGTAAGGGATCTTTTCTTTAATATCCCTGCAAGGAGAAAATTCTTAAGGGCAAGTAAAACAGAGACATCTAAGATAATGGATACATTTATCAGAATATCACTTTCCCATCTCCATATCCACTTTTCATTTAAAAATAATGAAAGGCTCATCCTGAATCTTCCTCCAACTGATGATCCTCTGTCTAGGTTCTCTCTCATATTTGGAGAAGAAATGATTGAACATATGAAGAAAAGAAGAGAAAGGCATGATAGAATAGACGTGGCCGTATGCATATCTGATTCAGAGATGAAAAGGTCAAGGCCTGATAGACTATTCTTTTATGTAAATGGGAGGAACATAAAGGATAAGCTACTTATGAAGGCAGTAATAGAAGGATATGGTGAAAGGCTTATGAGAAGGGAGTATCCTCAGGGAATGGTATTTATAGAAATAGATCCCGAGCTTGTAGATGTAAATGTCCATCCAACAAAGAGGGAGGTAAGATTTCATGATGAGGAATATGTATATGAGGCAGTATCAAGGTGTGTAAGGAATGCATTCCTATTTTCAGATAGACCATCTTTTTATTTTGTGGAGATAAAGGAAGGCCTGATCAAAGAAGAAGAGCAAAAATACATTCCAGCATGTGAGATTCCTCGTATAATAGGTCAGATAAAAGATACATATATACTATGTGAAGACAAAGAAGGTATTATACTTATTGATCAGCATGCAGCGCATGAAAGGATAATATATGAAAAATTAAAAAGGGATTTAAAGGATAGAAATATAAAATCACAAAGGGTTGCTGAACCATATAGAGTAGAACTTAATCCAATAGATTCAGAAATCCTCTTTGAAAAGATAGATTCACTTTTAGAAATAGGTATAGATATCACACCATTTGGAGGAAACACATTTCTTATAAGCTCATTTCCGCTAATCTTAAAAGATCTCAATTGGAAATCTTTTTTAGATGAGATAATAAAAGAAGGGAAATCCATATCCCTTGATAATATCTTAAAGGCAATGGCATGTCATACAGCTATAAAGGCAGGAGAAAGTCTTAATTTAGATGAAATGAAAAATCTTGTAAAAGAGCTTTATAAGACATCCCTCCCCTCCCACTGTCCACACGGAAGACCAACAATAAAGAAGATAACATACAGTGAACTGGAAAAGATGTTTAAAAGAGGCTCTTAATCTACTTCAGCAAGTATCTTTACAATAGGAGGAGTAATATATTCTGCAATATCAGATCTTGATCCGCCTCCAAGCCCCACAATATATCTTCCATTGCATATCTCATCAGCAAGCCCTTTTACTTCTCTTATAATCCTTGGGAAAAAGTCCCAGCTAAGTCCCCTATCTCCATAGTCTCCCCTTGCACAATCATGGCCAAGTATGTGAAATATCATATCTGGCTTAAATTCTCTTGTCTTCGGCCAGAAGACATCCAATACCTTCTTCATATACTCATCATCATTTGTATTAAAACCCACATCTACATCTATCTTATTTCCATCCCCTTCCACCCTATTGTAACTACAAAAGCATACGTGAAGTATATCTGGATCATCTAAGAAGAGATCCCTTGTTCCATCTCCATGATGTGAGTCCGTATCTAATATCGCAAATTTCCTCACATTGTATTTTTCCCTCATATACACAACCATAGGCCCTGCACCTGAGACAGTGCATCCTCCCCATGCATAGTCGCGTCCTGCATGATGGCAGCAGGTAAGTGTAAGGAATGCATTGTCTATCTCTCCCTTCCATATCTTTTCTGCTGCCTTTACACAACCATCTGCAACCCTTATTCCTGCTTCATAATTGTGATAATGCTTTACTCTTTCAAGCATATTCCTTGTATGGACCTTAAGTAAAAGCTCTTCATCAATTGGCTTTTCTTCATATAAGTAGATATTTGGATATTTCTGGGAAAGCTCCTTTACTACCTTTGTAAGGTTTCTCAGTTTGTCTAAAATAATATCCCAGCTTCTGTCTGAAAGTATTTCATGATGAAATATGCCAGTCCTTTTCATAGCATATCTCCTTAAAGTTTTTTGCTTAGTTTATCAAATAATTGAAACTTTGTCCGGAGGATGTTAGAAAGAAGGCATGAAGAGGACACCAATTATCTGTATTGTTGGAAGATCCAAGTCAGGCAAGACCCTTTTTATAGAAACACTTATTCCTGAGATAAAAAAAAGGGGTCTTAGAGTAGCTACCATGAAACATGATATTCATGACAGATTTGAGATGGATAAGCCTGGAAAGGATACATGGAGACATAAAAGAGCAGGATCTGTTGTAAGCATAATATCTTCTCCAAAAAGGATTGGCATGATCATGGATGTGGATCATGACCATGATCCAGAAGAGATCCTGAGATATATTGATACGGAAAAGATAGATTTAGTAATTGCAGAAGGATACAAAGGTTCCTCCCACCCAAAGATAGAAGTATTAAAAGATAAAGCAGATATTATGTGCAAAGATGATCCAAATCTAATCGCCATAATAGCAGATCAGGAAATGAATATTTATATACCACAGTTTAAAAGGAATCAAATAAGGGAGGTAGCAGATTTTATAATAAAAAAGCTGGGTCTTTAAACCCAGCTTTTAATGCCCCTGGGGTGATTCGAACACCCGACCCCCAGATTAGGAATCTGGTGCTCTATCCTCCTGAGCTACAGGGGCATTTTGATAAAAGAATAACAGAAAAAAGATTTTTGTGTCAACAACATAAAGGGCCTGTTAAAATAAAGAGAATGAAAGTTTCTAAAATAGGATCAACAGACTTGCCAATTATCTTTCTTTA
>JALVZP010000140.1 GCA_027037575.1 Desulfobacterales bacterium
GAAGGAAAAAGATATAATGTGCTTTTTGATACAGGATATACTGAGACTTCTATAAAAAATAACATGAACATGCTTGGAATAGATCCAAAAGGGATAGATTCCATAGTTATAAGCCATTTTCATATGGATCATACAGGTGGAATTAATGCTGTAGTAGAAGGTTGTAAAGAGAATATACCCATCTTTGTTCATCCTGATGCATTTATCTATCCAAGATATATGAAGCTTCCAGATGGAAGAAAGCTTATATTTCCAAGGACAATGATAAAGGGGGAGCTTGAAAAAAGAGCAAAAATATTTGAAACAAGGGATCCAACACTTATATGTGATGGATTTATGCTTGTTTCTGGTCAGATTGAAAGGAGATCATTTGAAAAGGGGATGCCGAATCTTTTGCTCGAAAGGGATGGAAAAGTGGAGGAAGATCTGATATTGGATGACCAGGCACTTATAATCTCTATTAAAGGAAAAGGGCTTGTTATAATTTCAGGGTGTGCACACTCTGGAATAATAAATACCATAGAGTATGCAAGAAAGATTACCAAGACAGAAAAAGTATATGCAGTTATTGGAGGATTTCATCTTTCAGGAAGGTTTTTTGAACCTTTTATTAAGCCAACAATAGAAGAACTTAAAAAGATAGATCCAAAAGTAATAGTTCCAATGCACTGCACTGGATGGAATGCAATTAAAGGGATTTCAGAAGAGTTTTCTTCCTTTATCCTAAGCAGTGTAGGAACAAGGATTATCTTATGAAAGGATATGTCCAGGTATATACAGGTGATGGAAAGGGAAAGACGACTGCAGCAATAGGTCTTGCAATAAGGGCTGCTGGTGCAGGATTTAAGGTATTTTTTGCACAGTTTTTAAAATCAGGAGAATACAGTGAACATAAGGCACTTGAAAGATTTTCTGATCTTATAGAGGTAAGGCAATATGGAAGGGGATGCTTTATCAAGGGAACTCCAGAAAAGGAGGATATAGAAGCGGCTAAAAGAGGTCTTTTAGAGATAAGGGAGGTAGTAAATTCTGGAAAATACAGACTTGTTATCCTTGATGAGGCAAATATTGCAGTATATTATGGACTGATAGAGGTTGATGATCTTCTGGATATAATAAGGAATAGGCCAGATCATGTTGAGATCGTAATAACAGGAAGAAAGGCAGATCCAAGGATTATTGAAGAGGCAGATCTCGTTACTGAAATGAAGGAGATTAAGCATTATTATAAGAAAGGGGTTCTTGCAAGAGAGGGTATAGAAAGGTAAAAAGATATAAGGGCGATTAGCTCAGTCGGATAGAGCGCTGGCCTCCGGAGCCAGAGGTCGTGGGTTCAAATCCCACATCGCCCATAAGAGGGAAAAGATATGAGGGTGATGGATAACCTTTATGCGTTCTTTTGGACAGATCCAACAGAAAATAACTCTAACACTTACTTGATTACAGGAAAAAGGAACATCCTAATAGATCCTGGACACTTTCATCTATTCAGCCATGTAAGGGGTGAGCTTGAAAGACTTTCTCTTTCCCTTTCAGACATAGATCTGATAATCCTTACTCATGGGCACTTGGATCATACAGAGGCAGTAAAGGCATTTAAGGATACTCCTTCCCTTTTTGCAATTCATAGAGATGAATGGGAGATCATAAAAAGGGGTCCATCATATCATATGGGGCTTTTTGGACCATCTGAGATGATACCTCACATACTTCTTCAGGAAGGAGAGCTTATAGTTGGAGATAAGAGGCTTCAGATAATACATACTCCAGGGCATTCTCCTGGCTCTATATGCATATATTGGCCTGAGAAAAAGGTGCTTTTTTCAGGAGACTGTATATTTGAACAGGGGATAGGAAGGACAGATCTCTTAGGTGGAGATGGTGAAAAATTGAAGAATAGTATAAAGAGGCTTTCTGAAATTGGTGCATGGTATGTTATGCCTGGACATGGAGACATGATAATAGGTAGGGAGGAAGTAGAGGAAAACTTTAGGCAGATTGAGTCCTTCTGGTTTCCTCTCCTCTAAAGGAGGAAGAACATGCTGGATATAATAAACGATTATAGGACAAACAGGACAATTGCTATTATCCTTATGCTCATCGTTGGATTTTTGGGTGTCTGTCCTCATCTTCCTGTCCCTACCGTAATGAAATGGCAGGATAAATTAGAGCATATGGCAGCATTCTTCGCTATTTCTTTCTTTATTTGTAGATCCTTTAGCAGAGACACTATATATGAACTTGAAAACAGGATTTCATTAGCCATACTTATCTGCATTACATATGGCGCATTCATTGAAACAGTCCAAGGATTTATTCCAAGCAGAGATCCAAGCCTGACTGATCTTATTGCAGATGTATTAGGTGCAATACTTGGTGTAATTTTTTTCCGCCTTGTCCCTTTCTTTGATAATGTAAAAAGATAATGGAAATATTCTTTGAAATAATTCAGAGTCTTAAGAAATTAGATCTCATAATTGAGGTAAATAAACAAACAAGAATATATGCTGTAAATTTATATTCTGTTTTAAAAGATCAGGAGCAGATAGTTGTTTCTCAGACAAAACCACCTTTAAGCAAGAAAATGATAAATACTGAATTGGAAGTAAGTTTTATTGCAAAGCTTAAAGAAGATAGACCTGAAAGATTCTTTTTTTTAGTAAAAATAGATAAAATTGATTTTTTTAGATTAAATAAGTATAGATTCGTAGAAGCAATATTTATTTCACCTATTCAGAAAAAGATATATAAGAAATCCTTAAGAAAATATGAACGTATAAATTGCAAAGGAATGCCCTTATTTGTTATTTTTGAAGAAAAAAAGTTCCAGGTAATTGACATATCAAAAGGTGGATTATGTTTTATATGTGAAAAAAAGATAGAAAATTCTCTAAGATTTGTCCCTAAAAAGAAAATTCATATCATCTTGGTATATTCTGATAAGATAAAAATACCGGTTACCTTAGAGATAATAAGAAGATTTGAGAAAGAGGATGAGACAGAAAGCTTGCTTATTGGAGGAAGGTTCATAGATGAAGAAAGAATGCTTAGCGAAATTATTGATAAACTTCTTGAATCTTAACTTTTCCATCTATTATATGCTTTCAATTTTCTTTTTGCGAAGGAAATAAAAGCCTAATTTATGTAACATCTTGAATAAGTATGAGATTTTAAAATAGTAACAATAAGAGCCACTTTTTTGTTGAAAAAGAAGTAGATTTGAATATAATATTAATATGATTAGGACGTTATTAATAGTAGTTCATATCTGTCTATGTATCGTATTGGTTATAGTTGTCCTTTTACAAAAAGGAAAAGGAGCTGATATTGGAGCTGTATTTGGGGGAACAAGTCAGACCCTTTTTGGAAGTACAGGTGCAAGCTCTTTCTTGCAGAAGGTAACTGCAGTTGTTGCAGCAGCTTTTATATTGACATCTTTGGCACTGTCTGTATTGAGTTATTCAAAGAAGACTTCTATAATGGAAAATGTAAAAGTCCCGGTAACTCAGACTCAACAAAAGGCTCCTAAAAAAAGCAAATGATGTGCCGAAGTGGTGGAATTGGTAGACACGCTATCTTGAGGGGGTAGTGGGCGTAAGCCCGTGCGGGTTCGAGTCCCGCCTTCGGCACTTTATTTATATTCTTTTCATGACTTCATCATGTAAGATTGGTCTAAAAGCCTTTATTTTTTGATTTTCCCTACCTGGATGTATTCTATTTGTTAAAAAGACTACAATAATTTTTTTGTCTAAATCCATCCAGATAGATGATCCAGTAAAACCTAAATGACCTATGCTATTTTTAGAAAATAGCTTACCAGAACTTGAATTTTTAGTTGGTGTATCCCATCCAAGTGTCCACCTATTATTTTGTTTTTTAAAAAATTCCTTTAATATGTCTGGTTTGAATATATCACCTCTTTCTCCTTCATAATGGTCCAAAAGGATGCTACACAAATCATAGACCTCCTTTGCTGTGCTAAAAAGACCAGCATGTCCAGAATATCCACCCAAGGAAAATGCATTTTCATCATGAACCTCTCCCTGAATAATTCTTTTTCTCCATTTACAAAGCTCTGTAGCAGAAAAATCCTCTCTTTTTATCTTTTTCTTTGATATGCCTAAAAAGGTATAAGAGAACCCCAATAAGTTATATATCTCCTCTGCAATCTCTTTTATATCTCTGCCTGTTATCTTCTCAAATAAGTATGATAAAAGGATAAAATCTAAATCACTATATGTCTCTCTGCTCCCTGGATAAAACAAAAGTTTTTCCTTCAATATCCAATCAACTATTATCTTTTTCCTGATCTTGAGCGGATATTTTGAAAGTCTAATATAATATGGCCTCCAGGAAGGAAGTCCAGAAGAATGGCTTAAAAGCATCCTAAAGGTAATGTCTTTTTTATCTTCTGGGACTGGAATAAATTCAGATATGCTCAAATCTAAAGAGATTATTTTTTCTTGAATAAGTTTCATTGCCACTAAGGAAGTAGAAAGAGGTTTTGTTAATGAAGCAAGATCAAATATAGCATCTTTTTTCATAGGAACAGGATAAGGAATCTTTTGTGAGTATCCAACAGAGAAATGGATAAATATATGTTTCCCTGAACCAGCTATAAGAACTGCACCAGGGAAAATCCCTTCTTTTACCCCTTTTTGAAGAAGTATTCTTATTTCCTCATATTGATTCATATAGGAACAGATGCCTTGTATATGAAGGCATCTCCTTTTATGGTATAACTTAGCATAGCAGATGGGATGAGAATAGAATCTCCTTTTTTTATTTCCATAATCTCTTTTTCATCCTTTATAATAGCATCTCCTTCTAAGACGATTAGAATCTCTATCGACCTTTTCTCAGAAGAGACAAATTCTTTATTTTTCTTTAACCTGATATTAGAAAGTAAAAACTCTTCTGCTGGTGTAGGATATACTGCTTCATTGTCTCTATAAACTGGTCTTATTATCTCAGCATTTCCATAATAATCAAATCTTAAGATCCTTAGAAGTTCATCTACATCTACATGCTTGTGTGTAAGCCCTCCCCTTAAGACATTATCAGAGTTTGCCATAAGCTCTACTCCAACTCCTTTGATATAGGCATGAAGTTCACCAGCAGGAATAAATATGGCTTCTTCTGGTCTTAAAATGCATCTATTTAGGATAAGGGGAGAGATAATTCCTATATCATATGGAAAAAAATCATTTAATCTCATAACAAGAGAAAATACAGGATCATCTCTATTTTTTCTTGCATTTTCTAATAGCTCAGACAAGGTATCTTCTTTTTGCCTTTTTTCCATCTTCATAATAGAGCTATAAAAGAGCCTGAGTCCTTCTTTGTTTCTGTCTTCCTTTAACACTCTTATCTCTTCCTTTAATGAGTTAGGAACTGCCTTTTCCATAAAATGGATTATCTCCTCTATCCTTCTAAATCCCTTTAATGCCTCAAATTCTGTTATTGCACAAAGTATTTCTGGTTTATGATTTCTGTCTTTATAGTTTCTATTAGGTGCGTCTATAGGAATGCCAAGCCTTTCTTCTCTTTCAAATCCCTCTATTGCCTGTTCTTTATTTGGATGTGCCTGAATGGATAAAGGCCTTTCAGCAGCTATTATCTTAAAAAGAAAAGGAAGTTCGTTTGAAAATTTATTTGCAACATCTTCTCCTAAAATATCTCTGGGATATTTTGATATAAGCTCATCCAATCTTATCCATTTCCCATTTATCTCCACTTCAGAAGGGGCTTTTGGATGAGCACCCATCCATAACTCTGCCATAGGGGTATTGCTTGAAGGAAGACCAAGCAAAGATGGAATAGCTACCTTAGATCCCCAGTCATATTCCTGAATTTTATTCTTTAATCTAAATGGTCTTTTAAAATCCATTTTTATTCTTCAAAAAATTCTTTATTATCTTTTTTATCCTATCTTCATATCCCCAGTAGAAGTGATCAGCCCCATCTATTACATATAGTTTTGCATCCTGATTCCATAATGGAAGAAGTTTCTTTATAGTTTCTTCTGGAGCAATATAATCATATGATCCTGTAATAACAAGTTTTATTCTCGGCTCTTCCTTTAAAAAGGAGAAATCTATCATAGAAACTGGAGCTGAAATAAGGACCACATGATCCACATTATTTATCTCTCTCATAGAAGACGCCACTACCCACGCCCCAAATGAATATCCAGAAATTGCTATTTCCTCTTTTCTTAACCTTTTCCTGACATAATTAAATACCGCTTTTACATCTTTTGCTTCTCCCACTCCGTCGTCATATGTCCCTGTGCTTTCTCCAACCCCTCTAAAATTAAATCTTACTGTAGTATATCCCATTTCATAATATGCATCTGCAACTGCTTCTACCACATTGTTATACATGCTCCCACCATATAATGGATGTGGATGAACAATAACAACGGCTTTATTGCCTGGGGCTTTCTTTACTAAAGTTTCAAGTTCTACCTCTGGTTCAGATTTTATGAAGATTCTTTCTTCCATCATCACAAAAAAAACAAATGCCTGGGGCGGGAATCGAACCCGCACGGGGACCAAGCCCCAAGGGATTTTAAGTCCCTTGCGTCTGCCAGTTCCGCCACCCAGGCTTTAGATCAAATTTAAAATATTGAATAAAAAACGTCAAGTATGGAGAAAGGCTGTTCACCAGATAGGTATAGAGATATACACATATTTATCCTCTAAGCATTTGAAGATAGTAGTGTGCTCTTTCTGATTCAGGAAATTTCTTAAAACAGGAGATTGCATCCTCTATTCTCCCAAGATTTATATAGCTTATCCCAAGACATATATACAAATCTTCATTTTCAGGAAAATACTTGATTCCTTCCTTTAGCACCCTTATTGAATCTTCGAATTTCCCCTTTTTCTGAAAGAGTATCCCAAGCCCAAGATATGCCCTGAGATCCGGTGAATATCCAAGTGCCATCTTATAAAGCTTTTCTGCTATCTTATCCTTATCTGGTATTTCCTCTATTCCGGAGTAGTCTCCATGAGTAAATGTCATTGCAAGCCTTGAGCAGAAATCTGCATGTCTTTTATAAAGCCCTTTCTCCTCCTTTAGGCTTATAGAATCCACAAATTCTGGTAATCTTCTATAAAACTCTGTCCTTAGTCTTTTTCCTGCCTCTAATATAAAATTCTCATCAAGTCTTGGATCAAGCTCCCAATACATGATTCCTTCTATCTTGTTAAGCCAGATGTCCTCATCCAGCTTCAACCCATCCTTTATCCTTTCATAAAGCTCTGTTCCTGGAAATATATCCAGTATATAGAACAGGCAGCTTAGAGGCTTTATTTCATTTATCAGCCTTATTGTCTCATTTATTGTATCCCAGCTTTCTCCAGGAGATCCGTATATGAAGTATGCCCTTGGAAGTATTCCATATCTCTTTGTTAAATAGAATGCCCTCTTTATATCTTCCCATTTTAATGGCTTATTCAGGATCTTTCTTATTATCTCAGATCCACTTTCAACACCATAGCTTATCTGAATACATCCTGCCATCCTCATCCAGTAAAGTATCTCTTCATCCACATAATTTACCCTTGATATGGCATTCCAAGATATATCAAGTTCCCTCTCTATTATCTGTTTACATATCTCTATGATCCTTTTCTTATCTATTGTGAGATTGTCATCAGAAAAGTAAAAGAAACGGGCACCCTTTTTATAGAGGAGCTCTATTTCATCCACAAAGTTCTTTGGTGATCTAAATCTCAGCTTCCTTTTCCAAAACTTAGGAGAACCACAAAAGATGCAGTTCCAAGGGCATCCCCTACTTGAAGAGACATGCATGTATTTAAAATATTTTGCTGGAATAGGAAGACTGTCTAAGTCTGAAATAAATGGTCTATCATTTGTCCTTATAATACTTTTTCCATCCCTGTATGCTATTCCTTTTACCTGGGAGACATCCTTATTGTTAGACCCAAGAGTCTTTAATAGCTCAAGGACAGTATATTCTCCTTCTCCAATAACTATGTAATCTATAAAATCAAAATGATTTAATAGATGCTCATAGAGAAATGTTGCACCAGGGCCTCCAAATATGATCTTTACATCTGGATTTATCCCTTTTGCAATCTCTGCTATTTCTATTGCTCCCCATCTGTTTGCATTTAAGACAGAAAATCCTATGACATCAGGATCCTTTTCCCTTAATATCTTTTCTATATAAGATTTATCTTTCTCCTCATATAGATTTATTATCTCAACCTCATATCCATTTTCTATCAAGACCGATGCAATATAGTAGATCCCCATCAAAGGAACTTGAATATCCTCTTTATAAAATACCCTTTCTTCTATAGCATATGGATATATAAGTAAAACCTTCATGCCTTCTGTGCTTATACAATTACATTTTTGTTGTCAAGGAAGTTCGAGGCTGTTCGAAAAAGGCAGCTATTGACATTGAAGGAACGTAGAATTATTATATTATCTTTCTTAACCAAACCTTAAAGAAGATATACTACAGAGAAGTTTTGTAGAGAAGTCTTATAGAATCTCAAAAATACCTGAACAAACACTCAAATTCCTTCTTCAAAAAGAGAAAAGAAAAAATTCTTTTCTTCATCTCTGATTGGACTGGATTTAGTTACAATGATCTTTTATAAGAGTAGTTCCTATAGTTGGAGTAACCTCATCTGGAAAAAGAGTTATTATTGCTGCTAAAAGTGGAGATCCTTATGCCAACGAATCAAAAATTCTTTTAAAGATCCTAAAATTGGGATAAAACCTGCTACAAGAGTAAAAGAAACCTTTAGACAAAAAAGTAAAACATTCTTTTATGTGTTTATTTATCATTTGTAAGTTATTTTTCGAACAGCCTCATTTACATTTTGACAAAGAGCCAAGACCAAGTATAAAAGATATTTGACTTGAAAAGCTAAAAAATGAATGCGTGGCATCTTGGAGGTTATAAAAAGTGGATGAGAGAAAACACATAACTCTTGGAGCACTTTTTCATGATATTGGAAAGGTAATTCAGAGATCAAGTTATAATCCGAGAAAGAAAACGCATCAAGAGTTTGGAGCTGAATGGATAAGAGGACATCTCAGTGATAAATACAAGGAACTTGCTGATTTTGCACTTTACCACCATTTTAATCCAGGAAATCATCCTGAACTTGACGTTAGGTCCCAGTATAGAAACGATTTACTACTTGTAGCTCACGCTGACAACCTTTCGTCTGGAGAAAGAGAACGAGATTATACTGAATCTACCTTTGATTTGATGAGGCCGTTATCTTCTATATTTTCAACAATTGAGACAGGAAAAGGAAACAAATCTAAAGATGCTTTCTATAGACCTGCTCCATTAAGCAAAGGCATTTTTTATCCTGAGAAAAAATTTCGACTAACTTCCGAAGATTATAAACAGATTTTAAAAGATTTTGAAAATGCTATTCCTAAGGAGTCTCTACACCCAAATTCACTCTTGGACATTCTTGAAGAATATTTCTCACTTATTCCATCACACACAGCCGAAGCTGAAGGAAAAGGAACTGATGTTTCGCTTTTTGACCATCTTAAAACCACGGCAGCTATAGCTTTAGCAGCATATAATTATTTGGTGGATACCCATAAAAATATTCAATTTTCTCAGATTCCTTCATATGACATAGCTGACACAAAAACCAAACGCTATTTGCTCATTGGTGTGGACGTATCCGGGATCCAGAATTTCATATATACAATTACGTCCAAAGGGGCGCTAAAACTTCTAAGGGCAAGGTCTTTTTACGTTGAGATGCTTCTTGAATTTATTGCCATGAAACTCTTAAAGGATTTAAAACTTTTCAGGACAAATCTGCTATTTCTTGGAGGAGGGAATTTCATAATTCTTGCGCAGAACACAGAAAATGCAAGAAAAAGGCTTGAACTTATTATTCATGATTTC
>JALVZP010000141.1 GCA_027037575.1 Desulfobacterales bacterium
ATCCACATATGAAGGAATACCAAGTTTGTAGCTTAGATCCATAAGAGAAAGTGCATAGTCTTTTACCATCTCATCTAAGTAGCCAAGATATCCTTTATTTTTAGCATTTCTCTTAATAACTCCTTCTTTAACCCTTACCTTTATGCAACCATACCTTGCAGTATTATCACTTCTTATTGGATAAACTGCTAAGGTTATTTTCCCCTCTATATGATCTTTAAGAACCTCATCTGAAATTGGCTGATTTACGAATAAAAAAATGGGATCTGAGGTTATTTCATCAAGCCTTTGAATTGCGTATCCTACTTCCCTTCCTGAAAAAAGAAGAAACATCTTTTCAAGATGCTCTTTTCCTATTGTAGGAGGAAAATATCTTATTGGCTCTTTCTTAGGTGGAGCTTGTTCTAAGGATTCTGCCTGACCATAAAGACCTATTTCTTTTAGAAGATCAGAAAGAAGCTTTTTTGCCTCTTGATTTTTTGGATCTGCCTTAATTGCTTTTTTAAGATAATGTATTGCATCCTCACAGTATCCAATATCATTAAGAAGAGAGGCATAATTAAAGAGAATCTCACTATTTTTAGGATCTGCCCTTAGTGCATTTTCATAGAATTTAATTGCATATCTTGCAAGCCCAAGCTCTTCACATACCTTTGCCCATCTAAAGCAGGATGGAGCATCAATAGGGATATTATTGATATTTGAAAGAACAAGATCTCTTGCCCTTTCTTCTTTACCTTCTTCAAGAAACTTTTCAGCTAAACTAAGCTGATAGTAAAAGTTTTCAATTCCCATTATTCACTCCTGCAAAATATTACAAATTTTCACACACTTTTTAAAGCAGGTTTACTTTTAAAGAAGGGGTGTAGAGAGGAAGGGTTTTATCTTCTAAAGAAGAGATTTAGAAGGATTGTTAGAAGGATGCTTATAATGATGCATGTAACTATGGGAAAGTAGAAAGTAAAGTTTTCCTTCTTTATGATGATATCTCCTGGAAGCCTCCCTAAATAGGGAATCTTTGGAGTAAGTGTGAGAAGAAGGCCAATAAGAACGAGGATAACTCCTGTAAAGATTAGAAACTTTCCAAGCATCTGCATCTCAAATCACCCCATCTGTTTTTATGAATATTATGCAAAATTTTTCCGCATGTTGTGAAGATGTCAGCTTTCTTAATAAAGAAATCCAAACAAATAGAGAGGAATCTTTGAGCCTACTCCTATTTCTATATCATCTAATACTAAAAAGGCATTCCTTTCATTTTTTACTTGTCTTCTGGTCTTACTTTTTCCTCCGATTTCAAAAATATAGTTATTTACTATGAAATCTCCCTTAGGTGCTGCATGAAGTGGATATCTGAAACCAACTTGATTGATAAAAAAACATTCTCTTAAGGAGCCTATTTCAGGCGAAAGAGATGGGCTGGAAAATAGGTAATAGAGATTAGGATTGTGCAGATAAACTTTTGAAGGCTTTCGAATGAGCCGATAACCCCTTTGTAACGGATAAATTGTCTTAATAAGCCCTGACCTTTCAAGAGCTTCCAGATAGATATAGACATACTCCTTAGAGATCTTTAGCTCTCTACTCAGTTTTTCTATGTTAACTTGAAAAGGAGATGAAGAGGCAATTAACCAGAGAAACTTTTTAAGCACAGGGATGTTTCCGGGCTTGATTTTCCAGATTGCCGGAATATCTTCATAAAAGATTTTTTCTACTGCATTCAAAAGCTTGCTTTCATAATCAGAAATTCCTTCTACAAAGAAGGGATAATACCCATATCTTAAATATTCCCTAAAGTGCTTTTTTATTACAACTTGAGATGATATTTCAGAGGCAATACGAACATGATCCAGAAGTATCTCCTCAAGTGAAAGTGAACCAAAATCTTTGCTTTCTGAAAGAGATAAAAATTCGCGAAAAGAAAGACCAGGCAATTCATAGATGACAGCTCGCCTTGAAAGATCAGCTTTTTCTTTGAGAATGTGGAGGCTTGAACTTCCAGTGAAGATAATTTTTTTATCTGGAAAGGAATCGTATATGTTTTTAAGCTCCTGACTCCAGGAAGGATATTTATGAATCTCATCAAAGATTATAACTTTTCCGCCTAAACTAAAAAATTCTTTAGCTATTCGATAAAGACCATATCCCACTACCAATACATGATCTGCTGAAAGGTAAAGACATTCTTCTGGGGAGGAAAAATTTTCTGCGTAATACTGGAGAACTAAGGTAGTTTTTCCAACACCTCTTGCTCCAACAATGCCAATACATTTGGCATCCCAGTTTATTTCATGAAAAAGAAATCTTTTGAATTTCTTGGGAATATAGGCTGCAAGCCTTACTTGAATTTCAAACAACTCTTCAAGCATTGTAAACTATACTCTACGAAATTTGCTAAAAATCGTCAAGTAAACTTTACGATTACTAACCGAGGAAGGATAAAAAGAAGGTGGCTCACTATGACCTTAGGAAACATTCTTAAATTGGTATGAAAAGTATAGCTTAATACCCTTTTCCTCTGCGTATTTCTTTATTTTGGGTGATGTGTTATATGTCACTGCCACAAGGATCTTTTCCCCAGGAAAGAACTTCTCTATACGGGAAACTTTCTTTAGAAAATTGTCCACATCTCTTTTTTTAAGCTGAATTTTACATTCCCCAATTATCCATACTGAAGTCCCATCTTTCTTCCCTTTTCCTATTATGTTTATCTCTTCATACTTTTCTGGTGCTATCTCTATAAAGTCCCTTTTTAGATCTTCTGTTTCTACACCAAATTCCTTTTTGAGAATTGGAGGAAGTCCTTCATATGCCCTATCTTCAAGTATATATTCACCTACATGTGAAATGTCATCAAATTGATCTCTTGTCTTTCTGTGTTCTCCTATAAGCTTTCTAAGTTCTTCTTCTGTCTTTTTCTGTGCTTCTGCAAGTTCATTTACCCTCTGCTCTGTCCTTTTTTGTGCCTTTGCAAGCTCATTAACTGTCCTTCCAAGATCAGCTACTATCTCCTTCAGTTCATTAAATTCTTTTCTTGTTAC